>NZ_DBMALT010000020.1:0-51336 GCF_057870745.1 Parasutterella sp.
TTATCTACTGCTGTGGTAAACATAGGGTACCTCCTTAACTTAAAAATACCCCTTAAATGGAGGCGCGACAACTAATATCAATACTTACTCTGAACAGAGCCTTCCCTTTTAACTTTTCCTTGTCGCCCGGGCCAACCTGATTACTGCTTCTTAACACTGCAGTTATATCTAAATCAGAATATTCGCATTCATAGCTTTCGTATTCCAAATAAAGCTTCTTCAGATTTGCATTTAGTGAAACAACCTCTCCCCGAGGCAAGTCAAACTTTCCAAATAGCCGTTGCAAAAGTTTGGCTTCTGTCGGGCCTTCGGATATGACAAGGACCTGCTTAGCGCTCAAATTCATGACTTAAGAAGAGTTTTTCAAGATTGTTGCCTTCACGTATTTCACGTTCTGTAAGATCTGAAAATGGCTTTATCTTTTCATTGCGTAACAAGAAACAACAATCTGCCCGTGTATTTGCATGCGTCAATAAGTTTGTATTGTGCGTTGTGAGAATGCATTGAATATCCAAGCTTTTTGCTAAATTAAAAATTTTTTCTGCAACTTCATAATGGTAAAAAGCATCAAATTCATCCATGTAAATAAAACTAGGCTTATTAATGCTGAGAGACTCCTGCCAATAGAACAAAACGGTAAGCGCCAAAGTACCACTTGATGCAACAGCAAAAAACGGCAAGGCTTGCTCGTGAGCAAAATACAAGCCTTCTCGGCCATCAGGGCTTTTTGCTACTTTTAAACGTTCGTTAACATCATGATCATTTAAAAACTTTTCGAATTTTTCTGTGAGACCATGGCTAATGATGAAAGAGTCCAAATGATCTGTCACAGATAACAAACCCATGAAACTATTTCCTGTGTCAACTCGTCTAAACCACAGCATCGAACCAACGAAATCCATTAATTTTCTAATCGTTGAATCTTCCGGTAATGGAGAATTGTTCGCTAGATATCTAAGGAAAGAAAGACTTGAATCCTTATACACAAAATTGAGTCTTTCAAAGCCAAAAGAAGAAAGGTTCTCAAATCTATGTATTTTCTCATTATCATCCCAAGAGAAAACCTCTCTGCCATCAATAAGAAGCGTCTCTCCTGTTAACTCCAGAAAAGAAGATTTGCTGTATGAATAAACGACTTCTTTACCATCTAATAAAAAGCTATAACTAAATTTAACGGGATCGTCCGGATGATCGGCATTAGCGTAATAGGTATATGCATCTGGTTTTTTTACTTTATCTACCAAGTGCTGGACTATGTCGAAAAGAGCGAACCCAAGATTCGATTTACCGGAACTGTTGCGGCCGTAGACTAATGCAGTCTTTATAAATTTTCCGCTGGGAGAGTCAGCAAGACAATCCATGGAGAAATCATAATTTCTCACTTTTGAAAAATCCCACTGCAACGAATTGAATTGTTTGAAATTAATTACTTCAAATCTCTTTAACATCGTAGTCCCCCTTTCCTTTCGGAATAAAAAGGATGATAGCACACTGCCGTAAAAAAATTACGGCAAACCTAAATTGAGGTATAAAAGGAAGAATAAAAAATGGACTGTCGGCTCTTTCTAAAAAGAAGAAATCAACAGTCCAAACTTTGTTTTATGGAGGGTAAAACAAATTTAGGATATCAATAAATATCTATGGCTATACATCCAAAAGTCGTTCAAGTTCTTCACGATTTTCTTTCTTAGCCAGCTCAGGGCGTTCGGAAAGAAGAACCATCAGTTTCAAGCGAGTCTTGGCAGAAGAAAACTCTCCACCGTGAATCGCACCGTTGTTACGGCTATCTGTAACGGAACCGGGATAGGCATAAACCTGATAAGGACGACCGCCCGGCGTTCTGGTCGTAATCACGACGACAACGCCTTTATCCGTTGCATCTTTAATTGCCGGTTCGACAATGGCCGGAAGATTGCCACGGCCGAATCCTTCTAACACGATGCCTTTGCAGCCCTGAGCAACAGCAAAGTCAATGTAATCACGACCGATGCCTGTCTGACCGGTAACAATATCAACGCGCGCGGTAAGTTCTTTGGGGGAATAAGTATGTCTATCCAAGGGAGCACGACGGAAAACGACTCTGTCGACATCGCAGTAACCGATCGGACCCCACCAAGGAGAAGCAAACGTATCCGGGTTCGCTGAATGCGTCTTGCGAACCTGGCCGGCTGCATGGATGATTTCATTCAGCAGAACCATTACGCCTTTGCCTTTAGCTTCTTCGCTGGCCGCTGTTTTAACAGCGCAGTAAATGTTTGCGGGACCGTCCGGGCTGGTATCGCCGGCGCCGCGCATTGCAGCGGTTAAGACAATAGGCTTTTCGCTCTTGTGAAGAATGTCGAGCATGTAGGCGGTTTCTTCAACTGTATCGGTACCGTGAGTCACTACAGCGCCGGCAACGCCCTCTTCTTTCAAGGCTTCCTCAATCATTTGAGAGAGCTGGAACATTTTTTGCGGAGTCATCGCGCAGCTGGCATGATTTGAAAACTCTCTGACTTCAACATCAGCAAGTTTATCCAAACCAGGAACAGCGGCGGCCAAGTCTGCGCCGCTGACAGCAGGAACCAGGCCGTTAACCTTCGGGTCAAACTTCATCGCGATGGTTCCGCCTGTAGTAAAGACAATGACTTTTTTCTTTTCCGACATTCGATTTCTCCTTTGAAATTTTTTAGTGTCTGATCATCCCATACTTTTCCTGAGCAGCAATGAGTTCCTCGTTTGCCTGCCCAAGATTTTCATTCAAGTATCCGACCGCAGCGCAGATGATTCGGTCGTAATTTTTAACGTCTTCCGACTCTAAGGTCGGAAGAACTTGTTTTTGGAGTTGCTCTCGGCTAATAAAGAGGCTCATTACAGCAGAAGTTCCCGGTATACAGCCGACGCCTCCCATAACTTTATGCACATCATTGCTCATAAAGGTAATGCCACCTAATTCCTGACTGCAAAATTCATTCAGTTTGGCAGCAATTCGGACTTTTTCCTGAGCAGTAGAAGCTTTGCTCAGCCTTTCTCCGAATTCAATAATCTTTCTGCCTTGCTGACGCGTCAGATCTTCCATTGCGGTATCACTTCTGCCAAGCAGTTCCGGACGATACTCCACCGGAAGGCCCAGAGATTGTGCGGCCTTTAATAAGGCTTTTGCGGCAACAGTGTTGTCATCTCCGGGGAACGCTCTGATTAAGAATGTGGGTTCCTTGATAACGGATGAAAGCGGTTCTGCACAGACCTTGCCTTCAATGACAAAGGAAGGGATTCGATCCAAATGCAGTTTTTCAGATAAGTCTTTCTTTCCGTATAAGTTAACGTTTCCTTCAATATCCTCATTAGGACCAATGCCGCCTACGGTCGCATTTGAAAGCGCCATGACCGATACCGGAACACCGTGAATATCCAAAACCGTTCCAAGAATCTTTCCGCAATTTCCTTCCAGGTCCTCTTCTTTGATGATAAATTGATCCGAGAAGGCTTTCACAAAGCTGTCCAACGCTGCATTAGCAATCGCAGTTTGCAAGGCAACAGGTACTTCCATAGCGCCCTGACCTAAGATTCTTCCGAAGCAATCCACCGCAATCGCTTGCGAACAAACGGCCTGCTTTCCGACACAATGAGACGCCAGACGGGCCTCTGAAGCTGTAATGCCGCGTCTTGCCGTGCCTATGCCTTCTCCGCCTGAAACTGTCTTAACTTGAAAATATGCATCCTCAAGACCCGTATGGACATTGCACTCCGCAATTTCAAGACTTAAGCCAGTTGCTTCTCGCAGAAGACCAAGCACTGCGCTCAGACCCCCAGAATCGTCTTGGATAAAACCCAAGTGGCTATTGGCGTGTCCGCATCCGGCATGACCAACAACGCCGATGACTCCGAATGGTGCGGCAGATAAGGATATATTTGTTTTCATGAGTTAACCGATGAGTTCGGGTTCGGCTAACACCGAACCCGAAGATTCACAGACTAATTAGAAGATCATCAAAAGGATGGTGATGATCAAGGCAACCAAGCAGCCGAACAGAATGGACGGACGCTGGAACAAGTTAGCCTGTTTGAGGTTAGATCCCGGAACCACCGGAATAACGGTAGCCAGAGCAGCAACCGGGCCGCCGGTAAGGAAGTACTGAATCAGAGAAGCGCCGGAAGCGGCAGCGAAAGCTGCTGCAAACGGGTCAGCTCCGGTACCGAGCACAACCTGAAGGAACGGAACCAAAACAGCAACAGAGGCTGCATAAGACTGAGTCATGAAACCGGTTACGAAAGCCACGCAGAACATGACAATAACCGGAGAGAAGGAAAGCATCGGAGAAGCAAATGTCGAAATCGTGTCAACGAGACCAATCTGTTTAATAACGGTGCTCATAAACAGGAAACCGATCGTTGCAACCAACGGTGTCGCGATTAAGCCGACACCCTGCATCATCGTCTGTTCTGCACTCTTCATATCCTTGTGAGCAAGGATCATAACGACGAGAGCGGATACCAGACCGACCAGGAAAATCGGCAGACCGCAGATGAAACCGACTAGGAGAACTAAGAACGGGAAAAAAGCTTTTCCGGATGTCGTCTTATATTCTTTGTTTTTGATTTCGTCCATAACGGCGATTCTGTCTTCTTCACTGACCGTAACGCCTCTCTTATGCATGTCATAGATCACCCGAACATAAGACATGAAGAAAATAGAGAGAGCAGCGATTAGGCCGAGAACGTTGAAGAGGCCGTAGCCAATACCGGCAGTTGCAAGGATTGCAACCTGGGTCGGATGAGTAAAGCCGGCTAAGTTGCCAATGTGGCCGGCATGAGCCTGGATACCGGCGACTTTATTCGGGTCAACACCGAGCTTAACAGCAGCCGGACCGGTAATCACGGCGGTAATCACAGGCTGAGTGAAGCCTGTCAGTGCGCCGATAACGCCTGCAGCGATACCGCCGGCCGTGCAAACGCCGGGGCCCCCGCCGAGTTTATTGCCCCAAAGAACGATATCTCTAACGATAACGTCCAAAAAACCCGTTGCCTGCATGATACCGATGAACAGCAAGATACCGGTCATATCGGCAATCACAGGATTCAAACCTGAATTAATCATCTTTGCAATTGTCATCGGAGCGCTTCCGGCAAGCGGGAAGCCCGCAACAATCGCGGAAATAGCCGCAC
The DNA here is from genome assembly GCF_057870745.1 of Parasutterella sp. Lineage (NCBI taxonomy): Bacteria > Pseudomonadati > Pseudomonadota > Betaproteobacteria > Burkholderiales > Sutterellaceae > Parasutterella > Parasutterella sp. The sequence continues at coordinate 5,146 of NZ_DBMALT010000020.1, forward strand.
CTGTGATGGCTGTGATGTAAATCGGCGTCATGCCTGTAATCATGATCACCAACGTCAGGACCATCAAGCACTGGGCTATGATCATCTGAGTTGTCATTATCTATCTCCTCTTGATTTGAGACGCAGACTCTCTCGGAGTCGCGCGTAGAAAAAACTCTACGAGATAATGTTCGCAACATTCTGTAACGGAGCGATTGCAATTGTCAGCAAATATATTGCAGAAAAATTACAAATGATCCGTGTTTGTACTAAGAGCTTTTTATCAGGTATGCCCGTAAAACACTGTCATTTATGACGGCGATATAAGGGCCCGGTCCAAAGGACTGGATAGGCTAAACCAGCCCAATCTTTTCAGATCTAGGGGCGGGCTGTCCCGAAGGCAAGTCTGTGGAGAGATGTGAGACCTGAAGGAGTATACGGTTGTGTCCAAGCACGTATCTCCTTTGGGAGAACGTGCAAAAACCAAGCTGTACTCCTTTGGAAAATCCCGCTGAAGCAGAAACCCCCGAGGCAACTTCGACATTAAGCTACAGCTGTCGGAGAAGCGGCAGGAATCCTCTTAATTTATGACGAGGAGGAAGTCAATCAGGTTCTGTAATTAGGTATCCCACGGAGGAATAAGCCGCAATCACGCCGCCGTCCAACCCACATTGTTCAAGCTTTCTTCGAATCCTTGCAAAAGTGACACGAAGATACTGGACCTCTCCGATGCTCTCGTCCCCCCACACAGCTCGAAGCAGCCGTTCATGGGTCATGACTTCTCCGGGATGTTTCACAAGCTCTAAGAGCAGCCTGAACTCTCTGTCCGTCAGTTTGACGGGCGCGTCTTTGACATAACATTGACGCGGGCCGGGCAACAGTCTCAGCGCACCGCAAATAAGCTCCTGACTTTGAGGGGCGTGGACAAGTGATCTGGTTTTTCCTCGTCTTAACACGGCTCGAATTCTTTCCATCAGTTCTTCAATGTAGAAAGGCTTCGAGACGAAGTCGTCTGCTCCTTCTCGGAAGCCCTCAATGACCGTGGGACGTTCGTCTTTCGCCGACAAAATGATAACTGGCACATCAGATGATTTGCGCAGTCTCTTGAGCATGGACATGCCGTCAATTTCAGGCATCATTAAGTCAAGCAAAATCAAATCGGGTTTCTCAACCGACTTGTTGTAAACCTCCAGTGCCTGAGCTCCGTCGGAGGCGGTCTGAACGTCAAATCCTTCGAGTTCTAGATTTTGAGCCAAAAGACGGCGGATCTTGCTTTCGTCATCAACGATCAAGATTAAAGGACGATGCATACTTCCCTCCTACAGCGACAAGGAGATTTTAAAGACTGTTCCGCCTTTGGGATTTTGTTCGGCCCAGATTTTTCCGCCATGGGCAGCCATGATACCGCGGCAAATCGAAAGGCCTAATCCGGTTCCCCCGACTTTCCGTCCCGAACCCATATCGACTTGATAAAAAGAATCAAAAATTTTAGAGAGATGTTTTTCGGACACGCCTATACCGTTATCAGAAAAGCTGATAACCACAGAGTCATCAATTTTTTCCGACCTTACATTACACGTAGGCTTTTCCTTGTCGTTGTAGCGGGCAGCATTTTCCAAAATATTCACAAAGACTTGGGTCATACGGTCCTTGTCAGCCAAAACACACTCAGCTTCCGGCTCAACTTTCAGCGAAACCTCCAAGTGAGGAAAATGAAGATGAACGCTCTTCATTGCTTTATTCAAAATTGCTGTAACAGTCTGCACTTTCGGCTTAATCACCAATGATCCTGCCTCAAGTCTGGAAACATCCAGCCAGTCGCAAATCAAGTTTTGCAGACGCTCGCTTTCCTCCAGCATCTCTGTCAGAAGCTGCTGAGAGTCCGAAAGTTTTCCGGATCTAATTTGGCGCTGCAGCGTTTCACTTTGAAGTCTTAGCGTAGTGACCGGAGTCTTTAGTTCATGCGCGACAACAGAGATCAAATTGCGCTTCATTCTTTCCATGGAAACTTCTTCCGAAATATCTCGAAGGAGCAAACCCATTCTCGGGCCAACATAGCCATGAAATTCCGGCACTAAAAAACCGGAAGCTTCAATGAAAAAATCAGAATCTACTTTACTAACATATCGAGTGGGGGCCGCAAAGAAATCCTGTGGATTATTCGGACTGTCTGCCAAATAAACCTTTCTAAAGTGTTCCTCTATATAGTTCTCGACTTTGGCGATACCGTCTCCGGGCGCAATAGAAAGAATCTCTCTTGCTGTCTTGTTGGAATACAGCAAACTGCCGGTTTTTCCGATCAGTACCACCCCTTCCGTCATAGACTCCAGTAGGGCATTGAAGCGGGATTGAGAAGCTTTCACAGAAGAAAACATCTCTTTGTTCTCTAACACAATGGCAATCGAATTTGCCAAACGCTGAAGCGAGGTATTGACTCGATTTTCTTGAGTGTAGTCAGGCCGCTCGAAGCTTAAATAGCCTAAAACTCCCGTGCTGAGTTTAACCGGCAAACTGGCTAGATCCTGACGACCCCTTTCCGGTTCATCGACGAAATCCAATTGGTTAAGTCCGAGGATTAGACGGAAGCTCTCGACGGTCCGCTTTATCACAACATGCGGCTCATCCTGAAGCGGCGCCAAGAGAAACTGGAGGGCCCTGAGCTCTTGATTTCTCTGATTGAGTGTTCGGGTCCGCAGGTTGACCTGATGTGTCAAATCTAAGTTCGATTCTTCTAATTTCTTCTGTGTCGATTGAACCTGCCGAACCAGCTTTTCAAACTGGACCGAAAGCAACTTCAATTCGATCGGCGCATTTGCAAGAAAAGATCGGTCCGGTTTCTTAATGGAACCGTCCTTCTTGAAGGCGTTGATTTGGTCGATTAAGGTTTGGACATAATTTGTAAGACGAAATCCCAAGAAGGTTCCGACAATTAGAGCAAGCAGTGCACCGCAAACAAGAAAGACGCCTGAAGTCAGCAGTGAGGAAAGGAGCTGCTTGTCTCGAAATGTCACGCGCTGAGAAAACACCGCACGCCAATCGGTATCCGGAATCTCGGCAATTGAAAGAACCGCTGAGTCATTACGTTTTTGATTTGTCCGCCACAAAGGTGTAGGCGCCCCAAGCATTTGCTCAGAAATTTTCACAAATTCCGACGATAAGTTTTGCGGTCTTACATTGCCGCTGTCGTTCAAAGAAGTAAAGAAAATTTCCTTTTGTTTTGAATCAAATATTTGTAAAGAATAAGGTTCAGCGCCAACGGATCGTTCGAAGATGGCAGCGATATCTTCCTTCGGCTCACAGCCAATCAAAAGATACGAACGGTCGTAAGAATCAGCTTCCGGGATACGCGAACCAAAACAAATTTCATTTTGAAACGATCGAACGTTAACTTCGCTGCCGGCAAAGGCGGACATTAATTCAGCCGTTGAGACAGAGCTTTCACCATGATGAAAGTCCACGCTCCCAGTGTCTGAGATAAGCTTAAGCGAAGTGAGGTACGGCATTTTCTCAGCTAGCTTATTGAGGCGTGAAACCGGAATAACTTTAGAACCAATGGACTCTGAAATCATGTCAGATGCCGTGTTCAAAAAAGTTTCAATACTCACAAACCGTGCACTAATGCTTCTTGCAAATTGCTGCGTCCTCATTATCTGCTGGTCATCGATGACCGCCGCAGTGTGAGTTAATTGAGAGAAATGCATGAAGGCAAGCATAAATAGCGGCATCAAGGCCGTCCAGGCCAAAGCACGCGTCAGATAACCTCGAAAGTCTTTAGGAACGACCTGCTCTTCGACCTCAACTTTTACCACCGGCGGAAGAGGAACGACAAAATTTGAAGTGTTTGAAGCCATGTTCTCTCTGGGGCAGAATCGAAAGATTCTGCGGTTGTTTGTTTTGACTTATTTGTTTGCTGCTATTTTAGTTGTTGAGCAAAAATTTACCGGAACTCAAAATACGGAACTCACTTAAGAAAGCCAACTAAGACCGTTGTTGTCACGCAATGTTGCTGAAGTCCATTTTTTCTTCCGACAGTTACACCATGTCCGTACAATTCGGAAAAAATTCGGGTAATCTAACTAGGACTTAGGAGGCGCTTATGCTCAGACGATCAATTCTTATCTCAGGTATTTCCGGGCTCGCCGCTTTTTCCGGGTTGGCTTTGGCCCAATCTATGTCCTCCACTTCCGCCGAAAAAGCTCTGCCCTACAGCAAAAGGCCTGAAGTTAAAAAATTCATTCAAGACGTCTGCAGTCGCCGCGGACTCAACCAGGATTGGGTCGCTGTCGTTCTTGATCAGGCCACTTATCAGCCCAAAATTGAGCGTCTGATGACACCGAAGCGTAACAAGCCCGGTACAAAAGACACCCGCAAAGATTGGGAAAAGTACAGAAATATCTTTCTCGGAGCTCACCGCTTGAATTTAGGTGTTCAGTTCTGGAAAGACAATGAGACTTCCTTGGAGCGTGCCCGTGAGATTTATCATGTTGACCCTGCCGTTATTATCGGCATCATCGGCGTGGAAACACGTTATGGAGAAAATACGGGCAATTGGAAGGTTCTCGATTCTTTGGTCACCTTGAGTTTTGACTACAAACGCAGAGCCGACTTCTTTAAGAAAGAGCTGGAAGAATTTTTAGTCATCCTTTACAAAAATGACCTTAAGCCTTTTGATGTACAAGGTTCTTATGCTGGTGCCGTCGGTTTGCCGCAGTTCATGCCAAGCTCTATCAAACGATTCGGCGTGGATTTTGACGGTGACGGAAAAATCGACATCAATCATTCCACCGCTGACACGATCGGCTCTATTGCCAACTATCTGAGCAAACACGGATGGGTAGAAGGGCTGCCCATGTTAATTGAGGCGGATATTTCACCGGCTCAAGCGGCTAAGTTCGGGGGCGGCACCAATCCCCGCTTTACTTGGAATCAATTGATAAGCAACGGTGTGAAGCCGCTGGACAATGACGAACATTTTGCAGGAAATATGCCGGTCTTCATTGTTGACTATCCGTTTTATCTTCCGGGATCCTTGGACTTTGAAAAACTTTATAGAGTCGGTACAAAAAATTTCACAGCAGTTCTTCGCTACAACAGCAGCTATTTCTACGCCGGTGCTGTGGCTGAGCTAGGCTCTGCAATTGCAGAGATGATGGGCAAGAAAGGTTTGATCGATGGTGAGAAGCTTCTTCCGCCGCATCTTAAGCCGCAGTCGAGCGGAATCGCTAAGAACCTTAAAGGAATCAAGGAAACCGTAACACCGATTTCTTCAGGTAATAATCTTTAGTTTCTTTCCTTACCTCTCCGAACTAGAATATTCCGTACAGGAGTCTTAGAGAACTCTCGGAATGTTAGAAGACAAGGAGAAAAAGATGGCAATTGGAAGTGCAGTACAGCGCGGCAATAGCGTTAACGTTTATAACGAGCGCGGCGTTATGCTCTTCAGCAAAGTTGGCGAACTTATCGGATACACCGGAACTACCGTAACCATCCGCAGAGGAAATCAAGCAATTACTTATAGCGATAAAGGAATACAAAAATTCTGCAAAGTGTGTTCCTGACATCTCTAGAAGAGGCTAGTTAGAAAACTCGAAACTAGCCTTTCCTGCTTCAAAGACTTGTCTTAGCGACCAAAAACCTTTCCGGAAAATTTTCCCGCGCCGTTTACGCCGCCTTCAAAGGATTGTCCGATTTCAATCGGTCCGCTCCCTTTCGGAGTCCCCGTATAAATTAGATCCCCCGCTGTCAGTCGCCAATACTTAGAAACCTCGGAAACAAGTTCAGGGATGCTGTGCATCATTTGACTTGTGTTGCCTCGTTGTCGTTCCTGATTATCGACATAGAGCCAGAGCGTTGCCGCATCCATATCCGGCATTCGGTGCTTTTCTCTGATCTCGGTAATTAATGCTGAGTTGTCAAAGCACTTTGCCTTTTCCCAAGGTTGGCGGTTCTCTCTAGCGATTGTTTGAAAATTGCGGCGCGTGAACTCGACGCCTGCAGCGTAACCGAAAATATATTCTTCTGCTTTTTCAGGCGTAATGAAACCAGTTTCAGGTGCTGTTTTGCCGATCGCAACGACGAGTTCCACCTCAAGACAAAAAGAATTCGTTTCTCGAGGATAAGGAATCTCTACGCTTTTTCCTTCCTTGCAAACAACAAGGCCGTCAGAAGGCTTTGTGAAAAACACCGGTTCAGCCCTTTCAACGCGCCCCATTTCTGCTAGATGATCCGCGTAGTTGCCGGCAATAGCGTAAACACGATGTACAGGAAAATATCGGTCCTTCTCGCCCCAAACGGGAACCGCCGGAACACAAGCTTGAGCAAATACAAACGGCATTCAACTTCCTTAGAAAAAATTTACGGTTACGCTGAAGATGAACTTCAATGCACATCCTAACTACCTTAGGAGAGCGGCTACATAGAGGGGAAAATCGTACCTCTTTCGCATCTTTGCGCCCAAAACAGATTTCGTTCGTTTCAGAGTGTCCTCAACAGCAAACTTAGTTTGGTTCCTTTCAATGCTGACGTCAAGCCGAGGAAAAGAAATTAGGTCAACTAAAAGAGGGTTCCGGCCATTTCACAGAGTTAAGAATTTTTCAAGAGATGTAAGTTACGTCCCGTACGGCAGAAGCACGTTTGTAACTCTCCAAAAGAAAAAACCTTCTCTAGACAGGGTTATAAGAACCTTATCGTCGGGCCTGTTCTTCCCGCTCAAAGTAACATAAAAGCGATTGACACTGTCTCCATACTTCTTTTCAACGTCCACTCCTAACATACCCTTATCAGCGACTTTTGCTTGAAGATGAACGTTTTTAAAACCGTCATTGGGATTCAAAGAAGAATTCCGAGTTAATTTATTTTTTCCGCTGATTAAGGCTGCGATTCCTTCTTCCGTAACCAGATCTCGAACTAAGCGGTCAACAAGCTGAAAAGAATAGAGATCGATTTGGTTCTTTGTCGTTACCGGCTGAGATTGAAACTCCCGAAGTTTTAGATCAATCTGATTATTAATCTGCCGTTGTATATTTAAGCGAACCTTCGGAAAATCGATAAATTTACTCATCCTTGCGGTATCTCCGGACTCGATAGCGTTTTTGATTTGATCCGCAGCGTAATACGGACTCCAATACCAATATCCGATAAAACTAGCTGCGGTAAATATAAGCAAACTAATTGCAACGAATCGAATCGATGAACCTTCTGAACGTAACTGCATTGACAACACCTGAGACAAGCTTTACAGACCAAATAAAAATACTATATTAGGTATAAACCCTACTCTCCTAATCACCTCAAAATAGGATTGCTAAAAAGTATTTTTCACAAGATTGACTTGTATTTTCACCGCACTCAAAAAATATTAATCCGAAAAGATGAAAAATTTTTTCTTATATTTTTAATAAGTTAATCGCATTCTCCGAAGCTTATCCCCGGTCTTTAGGTGAAACTACGTAGGAAATTCTATCTATTTTCATCTAAAACATTTACAATTCAACACAGATTAACAACCTCATATGAAAAGGAGATAACTCAATGATTTTTAAAACATTGCTGACTTCTGCCGCCGTTTCTTTGGCCGTTGCTTCCTACGCTCAGGCCGCTGTTCAGGACGGTACGTTTGAAGGCACAGCCAACGGCAAAAACGGTCCCGTAACCGTTGCCGTAACCATCAAAGCAGGAAAGATCACAAATGTTAAAGTCGTAAAATCCGGCGAATCCGCAATGATCGGAGATGCTGCAATTGCTCGCATTCCGTCCGAAATCGTTGCCCGCCAGTCCCTGCGGGTAAATAACGTCGCCGGTGCCACTTTGTCTTCCATGGCAATTCAAGCTGCTGCGACAAACGCGGTTAAGGCCGCGGGCGGTACTCCGAACGAATTCTACAAGGCGCCGATTAAGAAGTCGGCTTCCAACATTGATATTAGCTACAAGACAGCCGTTGTCGTTGTCGGTTCCGGCGCCAGCGGAATGGCTGCAGCGGTTCGGTCTCAGTTGAACGGAAATCCCACCATTCTGATTGAAAAAATGCCGTACCTCGGCGGCGACACGATTCTGAATGCCGGAACCTTAATTGCGACTGGTTCCCGCTATCAACGCGATGTCATGAAAGAAACCAAGGACTCTCCGGAACTCGCATATAAAGACATCATGCATGTCGGCAAGAATCGAAATGACCCGGTTTTAGTCAAAATGGTCACTGAAAAAGCAGGTTCAGTCGTCGACTGGCTGATTGACGACCTCAAGATTCCTTACGGTCCTGCGGCAACCCAATACCCTGACCACTCCGCCTCACGCCAGCTTGGTGTAACAGGTCGCTCTCCTAATTTCATCAGAACAATGGCCCGTATCTTTACGGACCACGGCGGCAAAATTTTGATGGAAACTCGCGCCACCTCTTTAATTTACAAGGGAGGCCGCGTTGACGGAGTTCAGGCTGTCAACGCCGATGGGGACAAGATCACGATCAACGCTAAAGAAACCATTCTAGCCTCCGGCGGTTTTGGCGCCAAGACAGAAATGCTCCCGAAGACTTTGAAAGGCTACCTTTTCTACGGTTTAGACAGTGATGCCGGTCAAGGTTACGAAATGGCCAGAAAACTCGGCGCGCAAAATATAAATATGGATCTTGTAAAAGTCTATCCGCAGGGTGTTGAGACCGTTCCGAACCACGGCCTTGCAGCGACTGCCAGTTCCACGGCTACGGTCAATGATACCGGTGCAATCTATGTCAACAGTCAGGGTAAACGTATCATCAATGAGCGCGCCTCTTTAGGAGAACTCACAGATATCACCGTAGCTCAGCCCGACAAGATTATGTACTTAGTCATGGATAAAACAGGCTATGACCGTTATCTGGCTAAGAGCATTGAAGACAAACTGGTTCCGGACGAAACTGTTCTTCGTAAATGGCTTGCCATTAAGAACAACGGGAAACCGGTGATGGTTGAATCGAATAATCTGGCTGAAGCGGCTAAAGTCATGGGTATCAATCCTGAAGGACTTGAAGCTACTGTCAAACAGTGGAACGAAATGGCAAGCGCCGGCAAAGACACTCAGTTCAATCGTAAAGATCCGAAAGAGCTCATTAAAGCTCCGTATTACATTGTTGAACAGAAGCCTCGTTTTGCCACAACACTGGGCGGCTTGAAAGCCAATGCAAATATGCAGATTTTAGGGAAAGGCGGTAAGCCCATCCCCGGTCTCTTCGGAGCCGGCTGCGTAGTTGGCGGTGCTAACGGCGCCGACTCTATGACCGCTATGATGAACTCCTGGGCCATCATCTCCGGTGTGGATGCCGCAGACGGTGCAACTGCCGCCATCAAAAAATCCCGCAAGTAATCTCCTCTAATACTTAGCAACTGCTAAAACGGGCCCAAAATTGGGCCCGTTTCTTGTGATTTTGAGGTGAGTTAGAGAATTAGATTCCGTTAAGTTTCAACACACATCCTTTGAAAATTCCAAATGCGGTTTCAAGTCCTTTTTCGTCAAAATCAAATTCTCTCTGGTGGTGAGCTGCTGTTCTGTCGGCTCCTACAACGAAGAACTCACTCTTTCCTCCGGCAGCTTTTACACGTGTTGCAAGCATCGTAAAGTCCTCGGAACAACCTAACTTTTTATGCTGGACAACTCGTTCGCAGCTCGGCAGACTTCCTGCAACTTCCGTCACTAAAGAAGCAAGCTCAGGATCGTTATTGAGTTCACCGGCCTCTCCGACTTTTTCAACTTCATAGTCCACGTCATAAGCCAAAGCGGTGCCTTTAACAATGCGATTGGCCTGATCGACCATGAAATCGTTGATTTCCGCTGTTTCTCCGCGTACTTCTAATTGAACCTGAGCATGTACCGGAATAACGTTTCTTCCTTCACCGGCCTGCATCATTCCTACGTTAATGCATCCTAGACCTTTTCCATGGCGTGCCATTCCAAGAAGCTCGGATACACAAGTACAGGCACAAGCCAAAGCATTCCTACCAAGATGCGGACTCATTGTCGGATGAGCGGGCCGACCTTTATAGCGAACATCTAACTTAGTTGTGCACAATACGCCCTCGGGGTACACACAAACCTCTCCGGTGGGACACATCATTGCTAAATGCGCACCTAACAAATAATTGACGTCATCTAAGAGGCCGGAAGCCGCTTGAGCCGCTCCTCCTCTCACACCTTCTTCGGCCGGCTGGAAAATCAATTTAATTCTTCCGCACAACTGATCTTTGTGATCGACAATCCACTGCGCCATGGTCAATCCGACTGCCGTGTGTCCATCATGGCCGCACGAATGCATAACTCCTGCATGACGGGATCTGAAATTCTCTTTATTGGGAAGATGATCCTTTAAGTCCGTTTCTTCGACACCGACACAGTCGATATCAAAACGCAAAGCTGTGACGGGGCCCGGTCTGCCTGTGTCTAATTCCGCAATGGTGCCCGTATATCCGTGCATTCTTTCAATGAGCGTCGGGTCGACACCTTCTTCCAGTGCCCTCTTTTTGCTTTTTTCCACAAAATCTTCCGGCCTGCCCATGACAGCATCGAGACCGATCTGCTCAACGCCGACAAACGTCTTCCAGCCAAGCGGTTCGATTGTCTCCAAAATTTTTGCTGTAGTACAAAATTCACCCCAACCGAGTTCGGGTATCTGGTGCAGTTCTCGTCTCAGTTTGACTGCGTTTTTGATGTAATCCATGTTGTTCTCCTTAAACCATCGCTAATGCGACAAAGATGACGGCAATGATCATCGGAATTGCCAGACGTTTTGTAAGTTCAATCGGATTGCTGACCCGGGCCAGACCGCAAATCACGATAGCGACACCGGATATCGGACTCATAGTTCTTCCAAGAGCTCCGGCCAAAGCGGCCATTGTTCCTAAAGTCGGAACGGTCATGCCGAAACTCGGTGCATGGGGTGTAACGGCTTCATTGAATGCAAATGCTGCTGCGTCTCCGGAACCGGTAATAACACCCATCACAAAAGGCCCAAGTGAGCCGCCCCAACGAGCGATCTCATTCGAGCCTCGAAGAACTTCAATGAAGACTGCGATAAGGCCCGACGCTTTCAAACCGGCAGCAAAGACACCGGCAGCAATAATGATGCCGAGAACTTCACCATAGCCGTTGCCCATGCCCGCAAAAAAGCGTTTAGAGAAAGACTGAGGATCAGCCAAAGTAACCGCCAACGTGTAAATAGCTCCCACAAGCATGGCTTGAGCTACACCCATTTTTATGGCGGGAAGCCATAAATTCCCTGTAACCAAAATCAGAACTGGAACCAGCGGAGCTAAGGCCTTCAAAACATTCACACGCTGAACCTCACTTTCCTCATTTAATTCAGTTTCGGAAACCGAGCCCGGCTTATAGTCGCCCAGTAAGATGCACATAATCGTCACACCTATCATCGAGATGGCGCCGCATACCAACGTGTAATTCATGTGTACGCCGATTGTTTGGATAACATCCAGATTCGCCATCTTTGCTACATAGGCATTGTGAGAAAGACCGGGAGAAAGCATGGATCCGAACGTCCCTCCGAGGATAGCGGCGGCAGTTCCGGGACGGCTGACGCCGGCTCGGCGTAATAAGGGAATCATTGTCGGACCCACGGCCGCCGCGCACCCGGCCGCTGAAGGAATCGCGATGCAGATGAAATAGGTAATTGCCGTAGCAGCAGGTATCAGCAGCAAACCAAGCTTACTTAACGGAGCCGACAGAAGCTTCACTAAATGAACATCGCATTTGGTCATTTGAACGACAAAAGCAAAGCCCATCGCAGAGCAAATTGCCATGATCAACCCGCTGTTTGTCATAGATTTTGCAAATGCATTCAGACCTTGCATCGGATCTAAAGACAAACAAGTCATAAGAAAGCCGGAGGCTAACAGAACCAAGCGTGTCTCATAGCGTTTGATAAGAGCTGCCACTGTCAAAATGACGATAACAATGGCTGCCCAGACAGTCCAAGTCATAATCTTCTCCTATGGGTTATCGTTATGTCACCATTGTGAAGATTGGATTGCGTTACGGTAAGATATCAAAGAGTGACAACGTTTTGATCTAAACGGAACATCATGCGTAACCTTGACACAATTGAAACCCTTGAAACCTTCGTTGTTCTCGCAAGACTTAACAGTGTCGGAAAAACCGCTGAGCAGCTTCATATTTCAAAAGCTTCCGTCTCACGCCGCATTTCTTCACTTGAAACATCCATTGGAAAGCTCTTTATCCGAAACCAAAACGGCAGCGAGTTGACACCTTTAGGCTGCCTTTTCTTAGAAAAGATTCAACCCCTCCTAGAGCGATTTCACAAACTTTCAGCCCCTGTCTCTCGACCCGAAGGGAGCATCAGCGGATCAATCCGAATTTCAGCGCCCAACGCTATCGGCAATGGTTTGCTCATTCCATGGATCACTGCATTCCAAAGAAGAAATCCCGAACTTTTTGTTAACCTAACGCTGACTCTTGGTCCAATGCACATCATTCCTCCGGAGTGTGATATCAGAATCAATCACGGGCTTTATCCATGTTCCAATGCCGTCATCAGAAAACTCGGTGAAATGCGCCGCATGATGGTTGCATCGGCAGGCTATTTGGCAAAACATGGAGTACCGAAAACTCCGGAGGATTTAGAATTTCATGAACTTTTAGGCGGCAATGATTTAGTCAACGGAGCGCCCTTAGTTCTCCTGAAAGACAATGAGCGCGTCATCGTTCCGATCCACTCCAAACTTAGACTAAAAGATCATACAGCGGCAAGGACAGCCGCATTATTTGACGCCGGAATAAGTGTTCATGCATTCAGGTATGACACCATGGAATTAGTCCGACGCAAATTACTCATACACGTTCTGCCCGACTGGGAGCCTGAGCCGTCTCCTGTTAGCTTGCTTCTTCCCATCGGCCGAAAACCATCCTCAGCTGTGGAAGCCTTGTGTGACTTCATTGCTGAAAAATGGCGTTCAAACCCTGAACTCGTCTTCGATCATGGTCTCTAATAATTCTGAACATAGGGCAACACTGCGTCAATGGCAGCTCTTTATACTTACCGTTGAAAAAGGAAGCATTCTTGCGGCTTCTGCCGCTGCCAACACCGACGCTGCCGTTGTCAGCCGAGAAATTACAAAACTTGAACATCTGCTACAGGAACCATTACTGGAAAGATCCCGCTCCGGTGTTCGTCCGACATGGCTAGGCGCTCAAAAATACAAAGAAGCCATAAAAATTCTTCATGACATCAATACTGTTTTCTCTGAAACTGAAAATACTTCAATCAGATCTTCGACTATCCGTCTTGCCGTTCCCGGGGCATTGACAGGGCTTATCGCTAAGCCTCTCGCAGAGTTTGAAAAACTCCAATCTTCTAATCACACACGCATCGAAATCAACAGTTACCAAAACATCAACGATATTCAGCCTGAAAATTTTGATCTCATAGTTTGCCTCCAAACATTGCCAAATGTCAGGATGATTGCATACGATATCGCAAGCATTTCATATGGAATTTTTGCCTCTCCTGACTTCATTGCGCAAAACAAAAGGATCTCTGATCCGGCTCAGTTAGAAAAACTTCCGCTAATCCACTCAAAAAGCGAAAAAGTCCTCTTGCAGGGTCCTTTCCAAAGCATAACCATTACCGTAGAGCCTCAAATAAGAATTAATTCTAATGAAGCTATGATCAGTGCCGCGGTTGAAGGTTTGGGTATTGCCCTCCGCATACCGCTTTGGGCCGCAGAGCCCTTAGCAAAAAACGGTAAGTTGCGTCACTTACTTCCAAATTGGCATATTCCGAACGCACCCGTTTGGCTTCTAAAACATCCCGGCCGAAAAATTTCCGCTCTGGAGAAACTTATACAGTTTTTAAGGAAGACTGGAACTTTCCATCCGACGCTAACAAAAACGGACTAACCGAAGAAATAGGCCCCTCCCTTTCAGTATTTCCTCAAGTCTCAAAAAAAATCTGAATCAAATTCAATCATCCCAACCTGAACTTGATTTAACTTTCATGATTGAACAAGACTGAACACCTTGATAATTCGAAAGAGTTTTCATTTTCTTTCAAAAAAAAAAAGGGGGGGGTGTTCGACACAAAACGTCACAACTAACACATTTTATGACGGCATTGTTCGGACAATGAGTGTAGATTACCGCGTTGAAGACATCCGTTTGGGTCTTCACAGTCTTTCATTTGAAAGGGATGAAAGATTTTGGTGTTGCATGAGATGAGGTTGCAGCCGCCGTGTTTTCCTCCTATGTCACGGCAGAGCTCCTTCATTTAAAACTCATTTGCTTATCCGGCGCCTGCGCGGCGTCGGATTTTTTTCTTTTTTGCCTTAGTAAAAAACGGTGGGCTGTTAATCCTACCCACCGCTTTCTATACTTCTAAAGAAGAAATTATTGCGGACCTGTCGCGTCTAGTTTTGCAGGCTAGCCGTCAGCCGATTTCTGCATCGGCTCCGCCGTTGCTGGTTTAACGGGTTGTTTTTTGAGTTTTTCCGCCTCTTCGATTTCTCGAATCGCTTGCTGCTCCTCGATTAAGGCTTGGTCAATCCATCCGCCCCCTAACGCCTGATATACCTGCGCAACCGAATTCAAAGCCCGAGACTTCACTTCAGCTAGAGAGATTTGCTGCGGCAGTAAAGATTGTTCTGCCTGCAGGACAGTGAAATATCCCGTGTAACCGCCTTGATACTGAGCGTTAGCAAGGCGTGAGTAGTCTTCCAAGCTCATGACGAGGCTGCGTTTGCTGCGCAGCTCTTCAATCACGTTTTGGCGCCGACTGAGTGCATTATCCACGTCTGCAAATGCAGTAGATACGGCAAGCTGATAAGCGGCCAAAAGCGCTTTTTGCTGCGCCTCGGCACTGCGGACTCCGGCGGTTACAGCGCCCCAATGGAAAATTGGACCGCTGATATTGCCGGCGTACTGCCAAACTTTGGACGGACCTTTAAACAGTTCTTTCAGCTGATCGCTGGAAAAGCCGAGACCTCCGGAAAGTGAGATAGACGGGAAGTACAACGCCTTAGCGGCTCCGATATCGGCATTAGCTGCTCTAAGCTGCTCTTCGGCCTGGATCACGTCAGGGCGTTCCTCCAGCAGCTGACTGGGAATTCCCGCCATGACTGCCGGAACGTTCAGTTCATCTAGCGTCTTGAATTTCGGAAAATCGTCAACCGGCACTCCGGTAAGAACGGACAGCGAATTCTTTAATTCCGTATTGTTCTGCCGAATCTGCGGAATCTGCACCATCGCGCTTTCCCACTGCGACCAAGCCTGAGCAACTTCCATCTCGGAAACGTTGCCATGCTTAAATCGCAGGAGGAAGAGCTGATAAGTCTTGTGATAGCTTTCCGCTGTCTCTACGGCGATCTTGTATTGCTCTTCCGTCGTAAGAATAGAAAGATAAGTACTGATCACAGAGCCGATCACCGATGAAATTGCCGCGCGATGCGCCGCTTCCGTGGCTCTCAGAGTTGCCCGAGCAGATTCAGTTTGCCTCCGAATCTTGCCCCACAAGTCGATTTCCCAAGAGGCCGAGGCAAGAGCTTCATAATTTTTGATCGGCTTATCTCCCATTGCCGCCCCGGTCGGAGTATTCAAGCTTGCTTTTGACTTCCCGAGATCGCCCGAGTAGTTAAGCTGCGGAAAAAGATTGGATCGAGCCACGGTAAGCTGAGCCGCAGCCCTCTCGACGTTTGCCATGGTCTGCTGCAATGTTCGATTGTTGGCAATGGCTTTGGAGACGAAGAAATCCAAATTAGGATCGTTGTATTCTGTCCACCACCTTGCTTTCAAGAGGCCGAGATCCGCTTCCTCGCCCTGGATGTGACGGTAATCCTTCGGCACCGGAACATAAGGGCGATCATAGTCAGGACCGACTGCGCAGCCGGTCAGCACTGCGGCGCTGACCGCCGCGGCTAAAAATGTACGCCGATTTATCATTTGCCCTCTCCTTTATTGTTCTTGGCATCGGCTGCCTTCTGGGAGACTTCGTTTGCGGATAAAACTTCCTTCGTGATTTCTGTCTTATGCTCTTTGACGCTCTTCTCTCTTTCGAGGTCAGTCAGCTTGTCTGCGGATTCAACATTCGCCTTCTGCTCCTGCGATGTCAGATCTCCGATTCCGATATCCTGATTTTCGACCCCTTCAGGATTAAAGCCCGGAGAGTTGATCACCGTTAACTCTCCTGAAGGAGAAACCTTCACGGTTGCATTCGGATCATAAACGGTGCCAGGGCCGCGCAGAATGGCAGTACGAAGCTTATCTGTAATGGGGATATTTCTAGATGAAAGCTTAGCGGCCAGTTTCAAAGCGCTCTTCGCTCCGGAGCGTTCGGCCCAGCCTTCAAACCAGACATAGAAAATTGGAACAAACAGCAGAGCCAGCGTCGACACACCGATCATACCGCCCACAATACCGGTTCCCAGAGAGTGACGGGAAGCAGCACCGGCGCCTGTTGCGAGGGCCAACGGGATAGTACCGCCGATAAACGCCAAGGACGTCATAATAATCGGACGGAAACGAAGCTCTCCGGCATCAATAGCCGCGCGCACCAAGTCCATGCCTTTATGCCTCAGCTCAACCGCAAATTCCACAATCAAAATTGCGTTCTTCGCAGCCAAGCCGATCATCACCAGCATACCAATCTGGAAGTAAACGTCGTTTTCAAGACCGCGAGCCCATGTCGCCAGCAGCGCACCGATGACGCCGAACGGAACCGCCAAGATGACTGAACCCGGAAGCGCCCAGCTTTCATACTGGGCAGCCAGCACCAGGAATACCAGCAGCAAACCGAAACCAAACACAATTGCGGAAGAAGATCCGGAACTTTGCTGTTCGTAGCTGATTCCAGTCCAGCCGTAGGTGTAGCCCGGAGGAAGAACTTCGGCCGCCACTTCTTCCAAGGCCTTCATACCTTGGCCGGAAGAGTAACCAGGCGCGGCATTACCGATCACCTGAGCGGCCGGAAAACCGTTGTAGTGCGGTAAGGAGGTTGCGCCGTTCGTGTACTCCGTCGTAATAACGGCACTCAGCGGAATCATTTCCCCGTTACTGTTGCGAACGTAAAGTTTGTCAATGTCTTCCGGTTTTGCACGATACTTCGGTTCGGACTGCATAATCACGAACCAAACGCGTGAGAACTGGCTAAACTGACTGGAAATTGCTGAGCCAAACTGGCTTTGAAGCGTGTTAAAGACGTCTGCAGTACTCAAACCTAACAATTGGGCCTTATCACGATCAAAGTTAATTTTGAGCTGTTGGTTGTTGGCGTTGTAAGTACTGGTCAAACCGGTAAGTTCCGGACGCTGACGAGCTTTTTGCAAAAAATTGTTCAGCACATCACCTAACTGCTGAGGCGTCCCGCTACCGGTATCCTGAATCCAAAATTCAAAACCACCTGTCGTACCTAATCCCGGAATCGCCGGCGGGTTGATCGGAACGACCAACGCCTGCATCTGTGAGGCCATGCCGCGATACTGCATCTGCTGCATGATCGCATCGGCACTCATTTCTTTAGCCGTTTGAGAATTTTTATAGCGCTCATCAAACGGAGCCAAAGTCATGAAGAACGTACCGGCATTGGTTTTCACTCCCCCGTCGAGCAGAGAAAAACCACCGATGGAGTTCTTGGTTTCAATCCCTTTAACCGGATCCAAAGCTTTTTCAATAGCATCCATGGCTTCTGTTGAGCGCTGCAAGCTGGCAGAGGAAGGAAGCATAATGGCTGCCAGAACGTAGCCTTGGTCTTCACTTGGCACAAAACCGGTCGGGAGCACTCGGAACATCTGAAAAATAGCAACGCCCATTCCCGCGAACAAAATAATGACAAGCAAAGTTCTGCGGAACAAAGCTCTCGTCCATTCCCCGTACTTCACCGTCAAGCGTCCGAACAATTGGTTGAAGCGAAAAAAGAAGCCGTGCGTCTTCGGCTCTTCATGCGAGAGCCAAGCTGCGCAAAGTGCCGGAGTCAGTGTCAAAGCAACAAAACCGGAAATCGCAACGGAAATCGCAATCGTGATAGCAAACTGCTTATAGAGCATACCGGTCGTACCGCCCATAAAGGCTGCCGGAACGAACACACTGGCGAGAACAAGAACCGTCGCAATAATCGGACCCGAAACTTCCGACATCGCCAGAATGGTCGCGTCCACCGGATTCATGGCTTTTTCGGCCATATTACGTTCGACATTTTCCACCACCACAATAGCATCGTCCACCACCAAACCGATCGCCAGTACCAAACCAAACAGCGTCAGCAAGTTGATCGTGAAGCCAAGCGCCAACATTCCCACGAAAGTACCAGTCAAAGCGACCACAATGGCCGTGCACGCAATTGCTGTGGATTTAAAGCTTTGCAAGAAGATGTAGATCACGCCGATAACAAGAAGCACTGCTTCAAACAGCGTCTTAATTACCTCATCGATAGAAATTCGAACAAACTCTGTCGTGTCGATAGCGACCTTGTAATCTAAGCCTTCTGGGAAGTTTGCTTTGAGTTGCTCTAATGTCTTTCGAACATTTTTCGCCACATCCAGCGCGTTGGCACCAGCCTGTTGGTAAACCGCAATGTAACTCGTCGGCAAGCCGTTCATATTGGAAGAAACATCATAGCTCTGAGACCCCAAATCGACACTCGCTACGTCCTTTAGACGAACAATGGCGCTTTGATCTTGGTTCGAACGAATAATGATGTCCTCATACCCCTTTGGATCAACCGAAGGAGAGGGTGCAATAACCGGAAAAGTCTGGATAGTTCCGGGAAGTGCCGGAGCCGCTCCGATATTACCGGCTGCAAATCGTTTGTTCTGGTTCGCAACAGCAGAGTTGATATCAGAGGTAGTAATACCCAAAGACGCCATGCGATCCGGATTAAGCCAAATGCGCATAGCTTGGTTAGCGTTGCCCATCACAGCAGACTGACCGGCGCCCTTAACACGTTTAATGGCATCTACAACATAAACATTGGCGTAATTATTAATGTAATCGCGGCTATAACGGTCGCCTTTGCCGTAAATACCGATCAACATCAGAATTGAAGAAGACCGCTTTTCAATTTGCAGGCCGTTTTGGATTACTTCGCTCGGCAGGTACGGCTGTGCGATATTGACACGATTCTGTACCTGCACCTGAGCAATATCCGGATCCGTTCCGATATCAAAGAAAACGGTCAGCATCATAGTGCCGGTAGATGACGAGGAACTCGTCATGTATATCATGTTGTCAACACCGTTAACCTGCGTTTCAATCGGGGCCGCTACGGTTTCGGCCACGGTCTTCGCATCGGCTCCCGGATAACTGGCTGTAACCATAATCTGCACCGGTGCCATGTTCGGATATTGCTCAATCGGCAGTTGGAACATGGAAATCAGGCCGGAAATCACAATCACCAGCGATACGACGATGGCGAAAATCGGTCGCTTAATAAAGAAGTTCGAAAACATACCGACCCCCTTTACTTCTTAGCCTTGTCGTCAGCGGCAGGTTTCTGGTCCACTTCTTGGACAATCTTTACCGGAGCTTCGCTAGCCAAAAGCATCATACCCTCGGTCACAACCTTGTCCCCTTCTTCCAGGCCGTTCTTGATCAGCCAGTCGTTTCCGATCCAGCTGCCGACTTCGACAGGACGAAATTGAGCTTTGTTGTCCTTGGTAACAACCCAGACAAAATGCCCTTTGCTCCCTTCCTGCACGGCGATCTGAGGCACGACTATCGCGTTAACATAGGTCGCCCCCTTCACGATGGCACGCACATACTGCTGAGGCCTTAACTGATTATTCGGATTTTCGAAAGAAGCACGGAGTTCAAACGTACCTGTACTCGGGTTGAAATTCGGTGACGAGAAAGTCACGCGGCCGGTAATCGGATAAATTTCTCCGCCGGCCAGTTCGAGCTGAACTTCGTAGTCATGGTTTTCAGGACGGCGGAGGATACCCTCTTTGACTTCCTGATTAATCTTCGCTTCTTCGTTTTCCGACATGGAAAATGTTACCCACATCGGAGACATGGTGTAAACAGTCGCCAAATGTGCGTTGCTCATGTTGATGTAGGTACCATCCGTCTGGAGTGCAGAGCTGGCGTAACCCGTCACAGGAGAAGTGATCGTGCAGTAAGAAAGATTAAGTTTTGCGTTTTCCACCTGAGCTTTAGCATTGGAAACTGCAGCTGCCGTGGTTTGAAAATCACCTATTGCTTGATCCAAATCAGTCTGGCTCAGCGCTTTCAGCTTCGCGAGAGGACGAATACGATTCAAATTTCTTTTTGCTACTTCATGAGCTGCAAGACTCGAATCCAAAGATGCCTGTGCTTCGGAGAGCTGTACTTCAAAGGGCTTCTTGTCCATCAGAAAAAGCACATCGCCGGCGTTCACCATGCCGCCTTCGGTGTACTTTCTGGCATCCAAAAATCCGTTGACACGACTATAGATTTCAACCGCTCGAGAGCTTTCAGTTTTTGCGACCCAGGTCATGTCCGCCGGCACATCATGCCGTGTTACTTTGACAACGGAAACCGGGCTCGGGCCTCTCGCCGCAGATCCTTCTTTATCTTTATCGCATCCGCTTAGAGCTAAAACTCCGCAAAGCACGGCGGCTGACAGCATCGAATATCGGCTGAAATGATTGATTGTCACGTTGTACCTCTTTTCTAGCGCCCCGTGTCGCTTAAAAAGCTACAAAGCTGATTTTTGTAAGCACGGGAAGTAAATATGTAACTAACTTTAGTAAGTATCCTAGGCAGAGAACCTGACAGGGTTGTCCTTCGCTCATTTCAAGACTAAAGGCAGGCTTATTTCACAAAATAACAACAGGAAAACCCGAAGATGAAAACCCCTAGAAAATTGTCTGACAAATCGCCGTGTACAGATCTAAAATTGAATTGTTCGAAATAAAAATGACAAATTATTAGAACAAGGTTCGAACCATCGGCAAGGAGCCGATATGACAAAACTTAAAGTATTCTCTCTGCTGCCGGCTCTTCTACTCGCATCGATTGTTCACGCCTGGGAAGCGCCCGAGATCCGGGAACTCTCTGCGGCCGAAATTCAGCCAAAACACGAGTCTCTTCAACCTCACAAATCCCTCGTTGCCCAATTGGATCCGACGTTCGGAATCCGTGCATTAGCGCTTAGCACGATCTTTTTACCCTTCCGAGAACAGGAACGGCATCACCTGTCGCACCCGGCATATCTGCCGGAGAAAGGAACCCTTCTACCGCGCGACGACTGCCATTACCCAATACCGTCGCAAAAGCTCAGCAATTGCTGTGCCGCCCCGCTCGAATCATGACTCCTCTCGAAGTAATTCAGATGGCCAGGGAAGAATCCCCGGACTGGAATGAAGTGGCGCGCGACGGCTGCATCCTTCACGGGAAACTGAGTGAGATTTCCGAGAACTATCTCAAGATGGATGAGACGCTGATCTTCCTATTAAATATGAGGCATACCCGTCACCTCTAGGTCGGAAGTGAGGTTATGCTCAGGATAAAGGAAGTCTCCGTAGATCAGAAGGCGATTTGCGCGATTATGATTCCATCTGAGGCGGCGAGAAGCTTCTAAGCTACTCCCCTTTCTCAGACTAAACTCTAATTTTGTTGATTATTCGGAGTGAAGCGGTTTCTGAACTTAGATCGTTGCTGCTCGCGAAGTCCCAACTTTTTCTAAAAGGAATATTTGAAGTCCCATGCACTTCGGCATCCTCAAGAATATGGAAATCTGAAGAGCATTCCTTTGAATGAACTTACCAGCTCTTCCGACATCAAAACTTTATCTGATGTCGCTCTACTGACTCAAGCAGGGTACTTGACGCTAAAAATATAGTTGGCACTACTGCGTATGTTGGCTATCCCAGTCAACTACCTCGGCCTGACGGCCGAGGCTTGAAAAAGCCTCTAGTTGACTAGCCTCAGGCCGTCGTTTGGCGGACTACGTTGGTTGGGAATGCACAGGCACCGCGGGATGCAAATCCTAGTCCCGCGCTCTGCGGCCGATGGTTAAAAGCTCTGAGAGGCAGGAGCGGTGCTGTCGGCTTGAAACCCCTTCCAACATTGGCGAAGGATCACAACCGGTCGAAAGACCGAGGAGATAAAACTTGAGAGTATTTGTCCTAAACAAACGCGGAAAGCCACTGATGCCCTGTTCACCGGCAAAAGCGCGCCTTCTGCTTAAAGAGAAGAAAGCTATTGTGAAGAGGCGAACGCCTTTCGCTATTCAGCTGACGATTGCAACGGGTGAGACCAAACAGCCGGTGAGTCTGGGCGTTGATGCCGGGTACGAACATGTCGGCCTTTCCGCATCCACGGAAAAGGCTGAACTTTATGCATCCGAAGTCGAACTGCGGCAGGACATCACCGATCTGCTCTCTGCTCGTCGCGCGTTACGGCAGTCACGCCGTAACCGCAAAACGCGCTACCGTGCTCCGAGATTCGACAACCGCATCCGCACCAAGCGCAAAGGCTGGCTTGCTCCGTCGGTTGAAAACCGAATCAACGCGCACTTGTCGCGCATAGAAGCGGTTCTTCGACTGCTGCCGGTCACAAAGATCACCGTGGAAACGGCGTCTTTCGACTTGCAGCTGCTGAAGAATCCCGACATTTCAGGGAAAGAATACCAGGAGGGAGAACAGCTCGACTTCTGGAACATCCGCGAGTATGTTCTTTGCAGAGACGGGCATGTTTGCCAGCATTGTTACGGCAGATCAAAAGACCCGGTGCTTAATGTTCATCATTTGGAAAGCAGACGTACGGGCGGAGATTCACCCGGCAACCTGATTACGCTCTGTGAGACGTGCCATAAGGCCCTTCATCGCAGTGAAATCACGCTGAAGGCAAAGCGCGGACAATCGTTCCGCGCGGAAGCCTTCATGGGAATTATGCGCTGGAAGGTGCTGAATCGCCTGAAGGCGTCGCATCCTGAGCTGGAAGTGAACAACACCTACGGCTATCGGACTAAGCACGCACGGATCGCGAACGACATCGCTAAGTCGCATTGTGCAGATGCTTTCTGCATCGCCGGCAACCTCGGCGCCGAAAGGCTCGGTGAATTCTTCTTCCAGAAGCAGACGCGTCGGAACAACCGGCAGAGTCATAAGCTTTCCATCCTCAAAGGCGGCATTCGAAAGCGCAATCAGGCGCCCTTTGAGGTCAATGGCTTCCGTCTTTTTGACAAAGTTGCCTGCAAGGGAGAAGAAGGCTTCATTTTCGGCCGTCGATCATCCGGGTTCTTTGATGTTCGGAAGCTTGACGGAACCCGAATTTCGGCAGGCATCAGCTACAAGAAGCTGCATCTGCTGGAAAAGAGACGAACCTATTTAACAGAAATTCGAAAGGAGGAGGCGCTTCCTTCCCTGCGTGAGGGCAGGGGTCTCCGCGCCTAAATGTGATGAAGCTTCTGTGAGAACTTTTGTTCAAGTATTTTTTCGGGTGCAGGTCTCAGTCCCAAAGTTGAATACCATAATTCAAGAAGAAGGAGTGATCTTGAAGTAAAAGCAGGTAATCGATACTGGGTCTTTGAATTCAAAGTCTGCGGGCCTGGAAAGGATGGAAAAGAGATCCTCGAGGAAGCAATTTTGCAGTTACAAAGAAAAGAATACGGACTTCAAGAACTAGAAGAGAAAATATTAAGAGTTGCCATGGTTTTCTCACTTGAAAAAAGAAAATTCGTAGAATTTGCAGAAGTCCGCTAAGCTCTGAAAAGGGCTGTTGAAAGTCTTTGTTCAATCGACTTTTGCAACAGCCCCATTTCTTCAGTTCGGCAAAAAGTTAATCTTCAGAAGCTGCCTTTTTAGCTTCTGCCTTTGCTTCCATACGCTTCTTCTCAAGCTCTGCGATGTACTGCAGTGTAATGTCTCCTGTGACATAGTCGCCGTCAAAGCACGAACAGTCAAAGCGTTTGATCTCGGGATTCAGTCCTCCGACGGCTTCCTTCATACCTTCGATCGTTTGGTACACAAGTGCGTCTGCGCCGATTTCGATACGAATCTGCTCGGTAGGACGATTGTCGCCGGCAATGAGTTCTGCCGTTGTCGGCATATCAATACCGTAGACATTCGGATAACGAACAGGAGGAGCTCCGGAAGCGATGAAGACTTTCTTCGCACCGCTCTGGCGAGCCATGCGAACAATTTCCTTAATTGTCGTTCCGCGAACGATGGAGTCATCCACCAGCAGAACATTCTTATCCTTAAACTCAATCGCCATGGCGTTCAGTTTCTGGCGAACGCTCTTCTTTCGTACAGCTTGGCCGGGCATGATGAAGGTGCGGCCGACGTAGCGGTTCTTGATGAAGCCTTCGCGGTAAGGAAGATTCAGAGCCTTGGCTAACTGAGCTGCGGCAGGACGAGAAGAATCGGGGATTGGCATGACCACATCAATATCTTCCAAAGGAATCGATTTTTTGATTTCTTTTGCCAAGTTTTCGCCCAGTCTCAGACGAGCTTCGTAAACGGAAATGCCGTCAAGCTGAGAGTCGGGACGAGCCAAATAGACATACTCGAAAATACAGGGCGAATAGACCGGGTGTTCTGCGCACTGTTTCTTACGCAGGTCGCCGTTCTCATCAATCCAAATGGCTTCTCCCGGATGGACGTCACCCAGAATTTGGAATTCGCTGCCTTCCAGCGTCACGGATTCACTGGCGATCATATATTCGCTCTTTCCGTCTTCGCCGAGCGTTGTGCCGTAGCAAAGCGGACGAATGCCGTACGGGTCTCTGAAAGCCACAACACCGTGACCGGCGATCATGCAGACGACGGCATAAGAACCTTTCACGCGTTTATGTACACCGGAAACTGCCTTGAACAAGGCTTCTTCATCCAGCGGATGCCCCTGAGTGGCGAGCGCCAGCTCATTAGCAAACACGTTCAGAAGCACTTCGGAGTCGCTGGTCGTATTGATATGACGACGGTCCAGTTCGTAAAGTTCCTGAGCCAGCTCTTCGGCGTTTGTCAGATTGCCGTTGTGAGCCAGAACAATACCGAAGGGTGCATTGACGTAAAAAGGCTGCGATTCATCCGCAGCCGTTGCATTTCCCTGAGTAGGATAACGTACTTGTCCAATACCGCAGTTACCGAGCAAGTCTCGCATATTGCGAGTTCTAAAAACGTCACGCACAAGGCCCATGCCTTTATGCATATGGAAATGACGTCCTTCAACCGTACAGATACCGGCGGCGTCTTGACCGCGGTGCTGCAGCAGCAGGAGTGCATCGTACAGCCTCTGGTTAACGGGACCGGAAGCGTACAGCGCCACTATTCCGCACATTTGTATTTAACTCCGAGGATTAAAGGTTAAGTTTTATTTACGTAATTCCATCAGACTATCGGGAATGTAAGGAGCGCACCATGTGATGCCCTTCTCAAACGCCGGCACCAGTGCAGAATCTTTCCACCAAAGCTGCTTGGGAAAAAACTCGGTCGTTCCGCCGAGAAAGACCAGCAGCCCGACAATGAGTAATCCGCGTAGAAAACCGAACAAACACCCCAAAAGCCTATCCTCTGCTCCGATAGAAACAGAGGCGAGAATACTGCGCAGTATTTTACCGACTAAACCGGCCAGAAATACGCATCCGATCACAATCAAAACAATGGAAACAAAAGTCCTTGTCATGAGGCCCATGTGGGCCTGGAACGGAAGGATCGCTGCCAAATCGGCAGAACAGTAAAGAGAAACAAAGAAAGCTGCTACCCAGCCTACCAGGGCAAAAATTTCGCGAACCATGCCGCGGGAAACCCCAAGAAGTGTGGAGAGCAGGATGATAACAACGAAGACCCAGTCGAGCTCTCCGAGACCTAAGGAAGAAAAATCCACACTTACCTCACTGACTGGACTTTACCTGTATTCAAACCTGCCAAACCGAGCTTGGCATTAGCGGCTTCAGCTTCTTTAGCAGACTTGAAAGGACCGGCCTGCACGCGGTAAATCCTGCCGCTCTTAGCCTGGATCGGGGAAAGATAGGCAGGCACTCCGGCCTTCTTCATCTTGTCCACAATGCCTTGAGCACGATTCTGGTTAGAAAGCGCGATCACCTGAATAAAGTACTGGCCCTTGATAAGTTTGGGAGCGGAAGTCTCCTGAGCTTTCTTTTCTTCGGCCTGCTTCTTAGCCTCTGCCTGTTTCTTGGCTTCAGCTAACTTTTTAGCTTCGGCTGCCTTCTTCTCTTCTGCGGCCTTCTTGGCTTCTGCTGCTTTCTTAGCAGCTTCCGCAGTGTCGTTCTTGGCTTCAGGAGCCTTACCGGCGGTATTGCCGGAAGCGGAAGGCGCGACGGCAGCGGCCTGACCTTTACCGGAATTCACAGACGGGACGGGAGGAACCTTCGGCGCTTCTTTCGGTTCTTCGCCCTCTTCCGGCGCCGGAGCCGGCGGAACGGTGATCTTGGTTACATCAACAGAATTTTCTTTCGGTATCCGAAGCGGAATCGTGACGGCAGGAGGCGGCGCTTCCTTATCAAAAAGAATAGGAATCGCAATCGCGGCAGCCATCAGAAGCATCAGGGTACCGACAAATCTTCGGCGTGCATGAATCCATTTCTGACGGCGCAGCTCCTCTTCTTCGAGCTGCTGCTCGTCTTTTTTAGGCGCACGTTTAAACCAACTGCGATTTTCGGGCTGCGGTGCGGCAGGCTCAGACTCAACATTAGGGGCGGCATGAGAAGCGGTTTCCGGATCGAGTTTGACTTCAGTCGGAGATTCTTTTGCGGCAGGAGCCGAGGCAAAAGGATTTTCTTCTATGTGAAGCAGCATCTCCTGCGCAGGAGCCGGAGTCGGTCTGACCGTTGCAAAAGATTCCTTTTGAGAAGAGGTCACCGGAGTCTGGATCGCCGACGGATGCGTTGCAAATTCACCGTCAGATGGCTGGCGGACACGAGCCGGAGGAACAGCAGTTTGCGAAGGATGCACCGTGCCGAATTGCGGTTCGTCGGAGAACCTTATAGGGTTGGGCTCCGAAGACTGCGGGGCGCTCATCCCTGGTTCCACATGAGGCAGCGGAACTTCGGGCTCTTTCTTTTTCCAAAAAGGCATACTGCTCTTCCTTTCTTTTTAATTTCGTCCGACTTTTTCCTTTAAATATTCAATAGCTGAAGCCACTGTTAAAAAGGAACCGAAGGTGACTATTCTATCAGTCTCGTACGCCTCTTCGATGGCTCTCTGAAGAGCTTCCTCGACGGTCTTGAAAGTCTGAATTTTTTCCTGAGGAACGCCTGCTTCACTTAGCATAGCGCAGAGATCCTGTGCGATTCCGCCTCGCGGACCTTGCAGATCCGACAAATACCACTTGTTAAAGCTCGAAACCATGATCCGGCAGACTTGCGCGCGGTCCTTATCAGAAAGCATCCCGAAGACCGCAACCTGACGTGTTGCCTTCGGAAGCTCACTCAGCGTCTTTGCCAATTCTTTAGCCGCATGGGGATTATGTCCGACATCTAAGTAGACCTCCGGTGCATTTCTGACTTTAGAGAAGCGTCCGGTAATACGAGTATTCAATAAAGCTGATTCAAATGCTTCACGCTTAAGCGGCAGTTTTCCCTGCATGCATTGAAGGGCTTCGAAAGCTCCGGAGGCATTGTTCAGCTGATGTTCGCCGGGCATCGTCGGCAACGGCAAATTCCTGAGCTCGCCCCTTGACCCATAGAAATTCCAGGTCTTATCGCCGTGATTGTGCTCAAACCTGAAGCTCTTTCCGATAACCAGGAGTTCGGCACCGATTTTATCGGCGTACTGCTCAACCGTAATCGGAGGATTAGCATCAGCGCAGATAGCTGGCTTGCCCGAGCGGTAAATGTGAGCCTTTTCCCAGCCAATGGATTCACGGGTAGTTCCGAGATAAGCCGTATGGTCAATTCCGATGCTCGTAATGACGGAGACGGAAGGCTCAACCGTGTTGACAGCGTCAAGACGTCCGCCGAGCCCTATTTCTAACACCACGGCATCAAGATCTTTTCCCGCAAACAGAAGAAGAATGCCGAGCAGCGTGTATTCAAAGTACGACAGCGTCATCTCGCCGCGAGCGGCTTCGACCTTCTCGAACTGACGAATCAGTTCTTCGTCCTTAGCGTCTTCTCCGTTAATTCGAACTCTTTCGTTGAAGCGGATCAAGTGAGGAGAAGTATGGACACCTACGGAATAGCCGCCGGCTAACAGTGCCGATTCAATAAAAGCGCAGGTAGAGCCTTTACCGTTGGTGCCTCCGACGGTAAACACGGGGCATTTAAAGCGGATGTCCAGACGCTTGAGCATGGTTTCCATGCGGTCAAGGCCTAAATCTATTGCCTGTGCGTGCAAACCCTCAATGTGATGAAGCCACGCATCCAAAGTCTCAAATTTCATTTTGAATAAACTAAAAAGACCGCCGAAGCGGTCCGGAGAATGCTACTCAATCGCGTCCAAAGACTCTTTTTGGAAGAGTGCAATGAGTTTTGCGATTTCCATCTTTAAGTTTTTACGATCGACGATCATGTCGATGGCGCCCTTCTGCAGCAGGAACTCGGATCTCTGGAATCCTTCCGGAAGCTGTTCACGAACGGTTTGTTCAATGACGCGCGGGCCGGCAAAGCCGATCAAAGCCTTAGGCTCAGCCATAACGACGTCGCCCATGAAAGCAAAGCTTGCAGACACGCCGCCCATCGTCGGATCGGTTAAGACAGAAATGAACGGAAGTTTGTGTTCTGCCAACTTAGCGATAACTCCGGTTGTCTTGGCCATCTGCATCAGAGAGAAAAGACCTTCCTGCATACGAGCGCCGCCGGAAGCGGTAAAACAGACAAATGCTGCCTGATTATCAATAGCGGCCTGAACAGCACGAGCAAAGCGCTCTCCGACAACCGAGCCCATGGAACCGGCCATAAAACCGAATTCAAAGACGGCAACGACAGCGGGCATAGCATGGATGGTGCCTGACTGCACAACTAAAGCGTCGGTTTCTCCGCTGGCAGACTGTGCCTGCTTAACGCGGTCAGGATATTTTTTGCTGTCCACGAATCGAAGCGGATCGACAGGACGAATTTCCGCACCGATTTCCTGACGATTTTCAGGGTCGAGAATCATATCCAAGCGCTGACGAGCACTCACGCGCATATGATGGTTGCATTTCGGACAAACGTTAAGGTTGTCGCGAAGCTCCTGAGCGTAAAGCGTCGTTCCGCAGTTGGAACACTTTGTCCACACGCCTGCAGGAATATCTTTTTTGGCAGTTTCGCCGTTACTCCGACTGATTTTCGGGAGCACTTTATCGAGCCAACTCATAGTGCAAATTAGTTTCTTTTTACTGAATTTACTGATTCTAATCGAATCCAGCCGCTCTGCATGAACTCAAACTCATTGAGTTCGTTAACAAAAATTTGTCAGCCGGGAAACGGCGAAGCTCCGTGCTGAGGCAGGCCAAAGATTTCCGGATAGCCGACGCCGGTCAGATAAAGTCCTGTTGGATAGAAAGTCGGAGCGGCCGCCTGTCGGCTTTTTGCTTCCAAAACTTCTCCCATCCAATCAACACTTCTGGCGCCCGTGCCTACGTAAACCAGACAGCCGACGATATTTCGAACCATGTGATAAAGGAAGGCGTTTGCCTTGACACGAATTTTGATGAATCGTCCGAGACGAATGACATGCAGATATTCAATATTTTTCACCGGCGTCTTGCTCTGGCACCCTGCGGCACGGAAACTGGAGAAATCATGTTCGCCGACCAAGAACTGGCCTGCGGCTTCCATGTTCTTTTCGTTGAGCGGACGGAAGACCCAGCCGGTTCTGCCGGAAAGAATCGGAGAACGAACCGGCTCATTGACGATCCAGTATTCATAAGTCCGACTGCAAGCGGAAAACCTCGCATGGAATTCGTCCGGGACGACTTTCGCCCAGCGAACCGCACATTCCGTCGGCAGATAAGAATTCAAGCCGCGAACCCAAGAAATCTCCTTACGGTCGGCTCCCGTATCTAAATGGATCACTTGACCCGTGGCATGAACATTGGCGTCTGTGCGCCCGGCACAGACGGCTTTAACTTTTTCACCCGTAAACTGAACAACGGCCGCTTCGAGATAATCCTGAACTGTTTGTCCGGAAGGCTGGGTCTGCCAGCCCTCGAAAGAACGGCCGTCGTACTCGAGTCCTAATGCGACTCTCATCGGCAATTAGGCTTTGAAGTCAACGAGAATACGCAGCATGCGGCGCAGCGGTTCGGCAGCGCCCCAAAGGAGCTGGTCGCCGACTGTGAAGGCAGTGACGTATTCCGGACCGAAATTCAGTTTGTGGATACGGCCGATAGGAACAGAAAGCGTTCCGGAGACCTTGGCCGGAGTCAGTTCATGAATAGAATCTTCTTTGCGGTTCGGAATGACTTTAACCCACTGATTGGCTTCAGCAAGAAGTCTTTCGATTTCTTCGCAGGAAACATCTTTCTTCAGCTTGATCGTCAAAGCCTGAGAGTGGCAGCGCATGGATCCGACGCGAACGCACAAACCGTCAACGGGCATGCATCCGGGCTCTCCGATAGCGGGTTTGCCCAGAATCTTGTTAGCTTCGGCACCGCCCTTCCATTCTTCGCGGCTCTGTCCGTGTTCGACTTCTTTGTCGATCCAGGGGATCAGGCTGCCGGCAAGAGGTACACCGAAAGCTTTGTCGGGGAAGTCGGTAGAACGAAGTTCTTCGGTAACTTTGCGGTCGATGGCCAGAATGGCAGAGCGAGGATCCTTCAGATCTTCGGCAACAACGCCATAAAGAGCACCCATCTGTTCGAGCAGTTCGCGCATATTGGGAGCACCGGCGCCGGAAGCGGCTTGGTAAGTCATGGAAGAAATCCATTCAACCAAATCAGCGCGGATCAAACCGTCTAAGGCCATCAGCATCAGGCTGACCGTGCAGTTGCCGCCGATGTAGTTCTTAACGCCTTCGCGCAAACCCTTCTGAATCACGTCCATGTTCACGGGGTCGAGAACGATGATGGCGTCTTTTTCCATACGCAGCGTGGAAGCGGCATCAATCCAGTAGCCGTTCCAGCCTTTATCGCGAAGCGGTTTGAAGTGAGCTTTTGTCCAGTCACCGCCCTGGCAGGAAATGACTACGTCGCAGGCTGCCAATGCGTCCAGATCATCGGCATCTTTAAGAATAGGATCTGAATTAGGGACTTCCGGTGCTTTGCCACCGGCGTTACTGGTAGAGAAGAATGTGGTGCTGACAAACTTAAAGTCGTCTTCCTGCTTCATTCTGTCCATCAACACGGAGCCGACCATTCCCCGCCAGCCAACCATACCTAACTTCAACATTTGTGTTTCTCCTATCGAGTAGTGCTTCACTTTGCTTTAGAGCGCGGCGACAACCGCATCTCCCATTTCAGAACAGCTGACAAGCTTGCAGCCTTCGCTGCGGATGTCTCCCGTGCGGTATCCCTGAGCAAGAACTTTCTTAACCGCATTTTCAATTCGGACTGCTGCTTCCTCCATTCCTAAAGAATAACGAAGCATCATGGCCGCTGACAAAATCTGAGCTAAAGGATTTGCAATGTTCTTGCCAGCGATGTCCGGAGCAGAACCATGAGACGGTTCAAAGAGGCCCTGGCCCTTCTCATTCAATGCGGCAGAAGCCAGCATACCGATGGAGCCCGTGAGCATGGCGGCTTCATCGGAAAGGATGTCGCCGAAAAGATTGCCTGTGACCATCACATCGATCTTCTTCGGAGCCTTAACCAGCTGCATGGCTGCGTTGTCGACATACATATGTTCAAGGGTGACTTCCGGATATTCTTCGCTGACCTTGATCATCGTGTCGCGCCACACCTGAGAAGTTTCTAGAACGTTGGCTTTGTCCACGCTGACAAGATGTTTGTTGCGGCCCATAGCAGCTTTAAAAGCAACGTGGGCAATTCTTTCCACTTCGGGAACGGCGTAGCGCATTGTGTCAAAGCCTTCTTCGGCACCGGCAAAAGCGCCGTCAGGGCTGATGCGTTTGCCTCTGGGCTGACCGAAGTAAACGTCACCGGTGAGTTCGCGAACGAGCAGAAGGTCCAGACCGGAGACAAGTTCGGGTTTAAGAGAGGAAGCAGCCGTGAGCTCTGGGTAGCAAATCGCCGGACGAAGGTTCACGAAAAGACCTAAGGCTTTTCTTAATCCGAGAATCGCCTGCTCGGGGCGAAGATGACGCGGCAGATTGTCATACTTAAAATCGCCGACAGCGCCGAAAAGAACGGCATCGCTCTTTTTAGCAAGTTCAACAACCTCAGTAGGAAGCGGATGACCGAAAGCGGCATAAGCGACACCGCCGACTAAGGCCTCTTCAAATTCCAGAGGGAGCTTCAGCGCTGTTAAAACTTTGAGGGCCTGAGCCATGATCTCAGGACCGATGCCGTCACCGGCAAGTACTGCAATTTTTTTCATATTGGTTTTCTTCTCTTGGGTTTGATTAATAAATTGTTTTAGCGAGCCAGGGTTTCTGATTCAGACGCTGCTGTTCAAATGCCTTGATTTCGTCAGCGTGCTGAAGCGTGATACCGATATCGTCCAAGCCGTTCAGCAGGCAATAACGGCGGAATTCAGGAACTTCGAATTCATGACGTTTACCGTTGGGTTCGATCACAACGCGGTTGACCAGATCGACGGAGAGTTGGTATCCGTTGTTTGCTTTGATCTCATCAAACAGGTAATCAACAACGAACTCCGGCAGACTGATCGGGAGCAAACCGTTTTTAAATGCATTGTTATAGAAAATATCGGCAAAGCTCGGTGCAATGACCACTCTGAAGCCGTACTGTGTCAGAGCCCAAGCCGCGTGTTCGCGGGAGGAGCCGCAGCCGAAATTCTTGCGGGCCAGCAAAATCGTCGAACCTTGATAGCGCGGCTGATTTAATACGAAATCCGGATTGATCTTGCGGGTGGCAGGATCCATCCCCGGTTCGCCTTTATCCAGATAACGCCATTCGTCAAAAAGGTTCGGGCCGTAACCGGTGCGGTAAATTGACTTTAAAAACTGTTTCGGAATGATGGCATCGGTGTCAACGTTAGAGCGGTCTAAGGGAGCGACAATGCCTTGAAGAACTGTAAATTTTTCCATCTCTGCCTCTCTTAGAAAAGTTTGCGTACATCAACAAAATGACCTTCAATAGCCGCGGCGACAGCCATGGCCGGAGAACAAAGGTGTGTGCGGCTCTTATTGCCTTGGCGTCCTTCAAAGTTGCGATTGCTGGTAGAAGCACAGCGGTCGCCCGGCTCGAGGCGGTCAGCGTTCATTGCCAGACACATTGAGCAGCCCGGACGGCGCCACTGGAATCCGGCTTCAATAAAAATCTTGTCCAGCCCTTCATCCTCGGCCTGCTCTCTGACGAGTCCTGATCCCGGAACCACCAGGGCCTGTTTAACCGTAGGAGCCACTTTCTTACCGAGTTTGCGCACCACATAGGCAGCGGCTCGAAGGTCTTCAATACGGCCGTTCGTGCAGGAACCGACAAAGACGTTGTTCGGAGCGATCGAGGTAATCGGTGTGCCGGGCTTCAAATCCATGTATTGATAAGCGCGTTCCCAGCCCTCGCGTTTGACGGGATCTTTCTGATCTTCGGGAATCGGTGTGCAGCCGGTGATCGGCGCAACCATCTCGGGAGAAGTTCCCCATGTGACCATCGGAACGACGTCTTCTGCCTGAAGGTTGACTTCAATATCAAACTTGGCGCCTTCGTCGGAGTGCAGAGTCTTCCAGTATTCAATCGCCTGATCCAAAAGCTCGCCTTCCGGAGCCAGTGGGCGGCCCTTCATGTATTCAATTGTCTTATCGTCGCAGGCGACTAAACCGCAGCGTGCACCGGCCTCAATAGCCATATTGCAAAGCGTCATGCGGCCTTCCATAGAGAGCGCACGAATTGCGGCTCCGTCAAACTCAATAGCGCAGCCTGTTCCGCCGGCCGTTCCGATCTTGCCGATGATGTAGAGCGCAAGGTCTTTAGCAAACACGCCGGGCTGGAGGTTACCCTCCACATGCACGCGCATGTTCTTCATTTTCTTCGTGAGCAGCGTCTGGGTTGCCATCACGTGCTCAACTTCACTCGTTCCGATACCGAAGGCAATTGCTGCGCAAGCTCCATGGGTGCTCGTGTGAGAGTCACCGCAAACGACAGTCATGCCGGGAAGCGTTGCACCCTCTTCCGGTCCCATAACGTGGATGACGCCCTGTCCGCGGGACAGGAACGGGAAAAACGCCGCACATCCGTTTTGACGAATGTTTTCATCCAATGTCGTGACCTGCAGCTTGGAGATCGGATCGGTAATGCCCTCCATTCCGGCTTCCCAACCGGTCGTCGGTGTGTTGTGATCGGCTGTGGCCACAATCGAGCTCTTGCGCCACAAAGGACGGTTGTTCATGCGCAGTCCCTCAAAAGCCTGGGCACTGGTCACTTCGTGGACCAGATGACGGTCGATGTAGAGGGTTGCAGTGCCGTCTTCTTCCATTCGGACGACGTGTTCGTCAAAGATTTTGTCGTAGAGTGTTTTAGGGGATTCCGGTGTTCTCATTTCTTACTGGTATCACTAAATTTTTGAAGTAATTCTTTGAGTATGCCACCGAAAAGCACGGCGAATAAAAATCTGTAAGATTTTCTGACTGTCTTCGGTCAGCAATTTCACCGAGACGCTAACGAATTCCGAAATTTTTAAATTTTTGCGATTTTTTTCGCTCCTTCCCGCTGATTGTCGGTACGAACAATTAGAATGGAAGGCTGAGTGTTTTTCCGCATTTCGGAATGTAAAAGCCCTACTCGGTTTCTTCTTTGAGATCTCTTAGATGTCAATACAACCGTCATGATGAAAAGACATCCGGCCCTGATCTCAGTGTAAGCAAACCAGGTACGTCTTGAGCGCTCTCGTTTCCAATCGCTTAATTTCAATATCAAATGGACTGGTTCGCTTCAATTATTTCTTCTTTAAATAACATCCTTTGGTCGTACATCCTGATCGGACTTTTAATCTGCGTTGGCCTTTGGTTCACGTTTTGCACTCGTTTTGTCCAGATCACTAACGTCAGGGAAATGTTCCGCTGTGTTCTGGAAGGGTCCCGCACTCCGAGGCCTGAAGGACACATTTCTCCTTTTCAGGCCTTTTGTATTTCCACAGCCTCCCGCGTCGGCGTCGGCAACATTGCCGGTATTGCCATCGCTGTGGTTACCGGCGGTCCCGGCGCCATCTTCTGGATGTGGGTTATTGCCACTCTGGGCGCAGCCAGCGGATTTATCGAGTCCACCCTTGCTCAGATCTATAAGGTAAAGAAGCCCGGCGGCGGCTTCATGGGCGGCCCTGCTTACTACATCAAGAATGCTTTGGGCTCGCCTTTCTGGGCAGGTGTTTTTGCCGTGTTAATTTCCGTCACTTACGCACTGATCTTCAATTCCGTCCAGGCCAACACGATTTCTCTGTCTATTGAAACCACGACGGGACTCAAACCCGCATATACCGGACTAATCCTTGCTATAGTCACCGGCTTAGTGATCTTCGGCGGCATGACACGTATTGCGAAGGTTGCCAGCTTTATGGTTCCGTTCATGGCGGGCGCCTACCTTCTTCTCGCTTTTGTCGTGACCTGCATGAATATCACTGAAGTCCCTCGCGTTCTGCTCATGATCGTGACCAAAGCCTTCAGCTTTGACTCCATCACAGGTGCTGCTATCGGTGTCGCCTTGATGACCGGTATTAAGCGTGGTCTCTTCTCCAACGAAGCCGGTATGGGTGCTGTTCCGAACGCTGCCGCAGCAGCCGACGCCTCTCACCCTGTTAAGCAGGGTCTTATTCAGGCGATGGGTGTGTACTTCGACACGCTGTTTGTCTGCACCGCCTCTGCAATGCTGGTTCTTCTCTCTCCGGAATGGATGATGGGTTCCAAACTCACAGGAATTGCGCTTGTTCAGAAATCCGTGGCCGGTCAGCTCGGCGAGTGGACAAACTTCTTTATGACCGTCATTGTGCTGTTCTTTGCTTTCAGCTCCATCATCGGCAACTACTTCTACGGCGAAATGAACATGCCTTTCATTTCCAAAAGCAAATACGCCATGCCGATCTTCCGAGTATTTGTCGTTGTGATGGTCTTTGTCGGCTCGATCGCTTCCCTTTCACTCGTTTGGGACATGGCCGACCTGTTCATGGCCTTGATGGCTATCGTGAACTTGGTCGCCATTTTCATGCTCGGCAAATACGCTATTGCCGCTTTACGTGATTACAACGCTCAGAAGCGCAGAGGCATCCTGGATCCGGTTTTTGATCCGAGAATTCTTCCGGACAAGAAAGGAGTTCAGTGCTGGCCACGCGACGAAGATCGCCGTAGAAAAGCTAACTAATATTGAAATCGGGACCGCTTCGGTCCCGTTTCTATTTCTAGATTCTCAAATTCTTCCGCATTGGCCTCTCTGTGCCATGACTTGATCGATCAATACCAAAGCAGTGAGAGCCTCAAGAATCGGTGTTGCACGAATACCCACGCACGGATCATGTCTGCCTTTTGTTGAGACGACTGTGTCGTTACCGTCGACGGTCAGCGTTGGCATTTCCTGACGAATCGAGGGCGTCGGTTTGATCGCAACCTTTGCCGTAATCGGTGCGCCCGTTGAAATGCCCCCCAAAATGCCGCCGGCATGATTGCTCGCAAACCCATCTTTGTACTGCGTACCCATACGATCTGCGTTCAAGCTTCCTCGACAACCGACAACTTCAAAACCGTCTCCGATCTCGACGCCTTTTACGGCATTAAGACCCATAAAGGCATAAGCCAAACAGGCATCCAGTCGACGGTAGATCGGCTCTCCGAGTCCAGGAGGAACGCCTAAAGCTTCAACATAGATTTCGCTTCCGGCTGAATCTCCAGCGCGGCGCAAATCATCCATGAAGGCTTCTAACTCCAGAACTTTCTCAGGATCAGCCGTAAAAAAGGGATTGTTGTCGACGACCGACCAATCTTTTACTTCCAAAGGAATCCCGCCTAAATTTATTAGACAGGCACGAATCCGGATATTCAAATTTTCTGCAAGCCATTTCTTGGCAACGGCACCGGCGGCAACCGTCGGAGCTGTCAGTCGAGCCGAACTTCTGCCGCCTCCGCGGGGATCTCGGATTCCGAATTTTTTGTAATAGGTGTAATCAGCGTGAGCCGGTCGGAACAAGTTTTCGATCACTGAGTAGTCCTTGCTTCTCTGATCCTCATTTCGAATCAAGAGCGCAATCGGCGTTCCCGTCGTCTTCCCTTGATAAACCCCGGAAAGGATTTCAACTGCGTCGCTTTCTTTGCGCTGTGTGACATGTCGTGAGGTTCCGGGGCGTCTGCGGTCGAGTTCTTTTTGAATGTCTTCCTGACTTAAATCCATGCCCGGAGGACATCCGTCGATCACGCACCCAATTGCGGGTCCGTGAGACTCGCCAAAATTAATCACAGAAAAGTATTCGCCCAAACGTGAACCCGGCATCGAAAATTCCTCGAAGTTATGCTCCTTTTTGGGAGCGGAACGTAAAAAATTGTATCCCAAACACGTAGAATTTCTGATGTCAATTGATGAGTAAATCGTATGGAAAAGCTTTTTGTCAATATTCGCAAAGCTGAACCGGCCGACATCGGCGGGATCGCAAGTATTTACGAACAAGCCGTTTTGCTCGGTACTGCCAGCTTCGAAGTCACGCCTCCTTCCGAAGAGGAAATGCTCTCACGCATGCAGGCTATTGAAGCGGGCCATTATCCGTATTTAGTCGCGGAACTGGAACATCAAATCTTGGGATTTGCTTACGCCGGCCAATACCGTCCGCGAAAGGCTTATCGCTACACTGTGGAAGACTCAATTTATGTTCATCCGGAATGCCGCAGATTAGGCGTAGGCACGCAGCTTCTGACCTCGCTCATTGCTGAGTGCGACCTCAGGGGCTTCAGGGAAATGATCGCCGTGATCGGTGACTCCGAAAATACGGCTTCCATCAAACTGCACGAACATTGCGGATTCCGTCATGTCGGCGTCCTCAAAAACGTCGGTTATAAATTCGATCGGTGGCTGGATTCTGTCCTAATGCAAAGAACGCTCGCCGGCGGCGATACAATGAACTGTTGATCTCAGAATAATTAGAGAGGCGCAAATAAATGAGTGAAGAACAATTGGAATACGACCCCGAGTGGACGCTTGCAACACTGAATGACGCTAAAGAAGCTTTGGAAGATCTGATCGCTCAGGTCGAAGACAGTCCCGAAGAAGTCAAAGAGATCTTGGAAGAAAACATTGCCAACGTCTACGCAAAACTGAACTATGCGTTCAACAGCGCCAAAGACGGTCCCGATGCGTTGCTATCCATGCCCGACGATGAACTCGTCGCGTTCCCGTCCGTCTTGCCTTTGAAACACAAAGTCGAATTCGAAGAACAAGACGCAGAAATGCCTGACGAGGTTCAGTAATTAAAAGACTAAACGGCTTGCCCAATCAACTGAGCAGGCCGTTTTCATTTGCGGCATCTCCGCGGATCAATCGACTTCGCTGGCTTTCAGGGCAGATAAACGATAGCCGCAAACGGCCAGTGTTCCGATATAAAGTACGGCCGCCCCCATAACAACACCGAGCACAAGGCCCAATTTAACCGCCCAGGGATACGCCATCTGCGTCCAGTCACAATAGTGCTGAATAACTAATAGATAAGCCGTTAAAAGAACACTGCCGACAATCACCGTAAGGAAAAGTTTTTTCCAGCCGGCAAGCGGCGTAAACACACCGCGGCGACGCAGGATAATCAATAAACAGCAGGCATTAAAGCAGGCGCCGAGCCCCACGGACAACGCCAAACCCGCATGAGAAAACAGCGGAACGTTCACTAAGTTAAAGATCTGCGTCACGATTAAAGCAGCGCAGGCAACCTTAACGGGAGTTTTAATGTCCTTCTGGGCGTAAAAACCCGGCGCCAGGATTTTGATTCCGATCAGACCGATCAATCCGATGGAGTAACCCGTCACGGCCGTCGCTGTCTGATAAACGTCGTTCACATTAAAACGGCTGCTCTGGAACAACACGGACACCAACCCTTCCCCGAGAAGCGCTAGGCCAATGGCCGCAGGGACGGCAAAAGCCACCACGAGCTTCAAGCCCCAATCGAGCAGTGCGTTATAGCGATCCGTCATGCCCTTTGCGAAAGCCGCTGACAAGCTCGGCAAAAGAACCGTACCCAGCGCAACGCCGAGCAGCGCTGTCGGGAATTCCATCAGACGGTCGGCATAGGCCAGCCAAGTCACCGAGCCTTCGGCAAGAAAAGAAGCGATGTTCGTGTTAATCAAGATCGAGATCTGCGCGACACCTACGGCAAAGAGTGCCGGCACCATAAGCTTCAAAACCCGTCTGACCGACGGGTCTTTCATGGCTTTAAACGGATTTACAAATCTCGGCAGCAAGTGGAGCTTGGCGAGCTGCGGAATCTGCACCGCCAGCTGCAGGAAACCGCCGGCCATCACGCCGACCGCTAAAGCGTAAATCGGCTGATCAAACAACGGCGCTACAAACAGTGTCGCTGTAATCAAAGAAAGGTTGAGAAGAATCGGAACGGCCGCAGGAATCGCAAAATGCTTCCAGGTATTGAGTACGGAAGAACTCAACGCCACCAAGGACATAAAGAATATGTAAGGAAACATATAGCGGGTCAGGCGCGTTGCCGTATCAAACGTCGCCGGTTCTTCCGCAAGACCGGAAGCGATCACAAACACGAGGATCGGAGCAGCAATGACACCTAAAATGCTGACACAAAGAACGATGAACCCGAGCAGAGAGGCAACTTTATCAATAAAAGACTTTGTTTCTTCTGCCGAACGATTGCTCTTCACATCTGCCAGCATCGGCACAAAGGCCTGCTGGAAAGCACCTTCTGCAAAAAGACGTCTCAATAGGTTCGGCAATCGAAATGCAACGTAATACGCGTCCGTGTCTCCGCTGACACCAAACACACGGGCAATCAAAATATCCCGGATCAAACCTGTGACTCGGGACAAAAGCGTCATTGCCGAAATAACGGCTGCATTACGGAAAATACTCACTGCGATCTCGAAAAGAAAAAAGCCTGCAATCAACAGGATTCAGGTCAGTCAAAATTCTATCAGCCGAGCGGCAGGGCGGCATAAGTTTGCGGTTGAAAACAAAAGAGATTTTCCGTATAATTCTGCACTTTCGTGGGATTCGGTCCGAGGATCGGATTACCTTATTTGTTTAACCAAACCGGCCGAGCCCGTAGTATTGCTAGTGGCGACCGGTAAAGTAAGAAAACTCGCCACTCGCATAGGCAAGGAAAGAAACAATGGCAAATTCTAAGCAAGCTCGCAAGCGCGCTATCCAGGCAGTTGCTCGCAACAAGCACCTCTCTGCACAGCGTTCTCGCTATCGCACAGCTATCAAGAACGTTCGCAAGGCTATTCTCGCCGGCGACAAAGCTGCTGCTCAGACTCTCTACGTCACAGCTCAGTCTGTGATCGACTCTATGGCTGACAAGGGTGTTCTTCATAAGAACGCCGCTGCTCGTCATAAGAGCCGCCTGGTTGTTGCTATCAAGGCAATGGCCTAATCAATCTTTTCTGCTCTGCTTCACTTTGAAGCAGAGCAAAGATTCCAAAAGCTCGGGAAAATCTCCCGGGCTTTTTTGTTATATAAGATTACAAAAAACCATCGGTAAAAACATCAACTGTCTGATCATTTTTGATAGCAGTCTTTAATTTTTTGTTCGAGTTTTAATCTATTTTACCTAGGTATTTTCACTTAGTACTCTTTCATATTTTATTCGCTTGAATTCTTTAAAACGTCCTGATACTCTCGAGATATTCCTTTGTTGAGAATCTCTCTCAAATTTGATAATTTTGGGTTTTTACCAATCCTTTCTTTCAGTATCCCCTATTAGCGCGGTAGCTATCTTTTTTTCATTGTTGAAAATAGTTTTTAAGTCGTCGATAGAAATCATCAAATCCGACGCAACACTCTACCCCAAGAGGAGAATTCAACAATGGACAAGACACAAGGATTGAAAGTTACCCGTCGATCCATCCTCAAAACGATCCCGGCCCTCTCCGCCATCAGTGCGGGAAGCAGCTTCTTCACAAAAGCAGCATGCGCACAAGAGCCGCTTGAAGACGGATACACGATCTGCGACAACTGCAACCAAATGCCGATGTGCGGTATTCATTTCCAGAGACAGGGCAATATCGTCGTTTCTGTCGGAAACTGGAAAGAACACAGCGGCAAGCTGTTGTGCAATAAAGCCTTGGCAACTCTGCAGCGACTCTACAACCCCAATCGCCTGCTTTATCCGATGAAGCGCACCAATCCGAAAGGAAGTGCCGATCCCGGATTCGTTCGTATTTCCTGGCAGGAAGCTCTGGCAACGATTGCCGCCAATATGAAGAAGATTCGCGATCAATACGGCGCAGAAAAACTCTTTATCTTCTGCGGTGACCCGAAAGAACCCCGTCCTGCCGCAATGCGTCTGGCACGCTATTTCGGTACTTATCACTACGGTACCGAATCTTCTGTCGCCTGCCGTAAAGGCTCCCTGCTAGCCGAACAGCTCGTTTTCGGCAGTGAATACTCCGGCGGCGGCTGCGGTCCGAAGACAAAATCCTACATGGTGATGGCTACCAACGGTGCATGGTCCAAACCGCACGGCTGGTGGAACATGATCAATGCCGCCAAACAGCGCGGCGTCAAGATCATCGTGATTGACGCACGCCGCACCAAAGTTGCCGAACTAGCCGATATCCATCTGCAGCCTAAACAAGGAACTGACGCAGCCTTGGGCGCCGGCATCTGCCGCGTCCTCTTCGAAGAAGATTTGTACAACAAGCCCTTCTGCGACAAATGGGTTTACGGCGTTGAAGAATACAGAAACTACTGCAAAGACTTCACACCGGAGAAAACCGAAGCTATTACCGGCGTTCCTGCCGACCTTATCGTTAAGGCCGCTCGCATGTACGCTAAAGGCCCCGGCAGCTTCGCTCTGACTTCTCAGTCACTGTCTCACTCCAGAAACGGTGTCAACAGTGCTCGTGCTCTTCTGAACATTCCTGCAATTCTGGGTTATGTCGACATCCCCGGAGGTGCTCTCTTTGGTGTCGGTCCTAAGGGCTACATCGTTCACGACAACGGCCTCACGGAAGACTTCGTTGACTACAACTGGTTCAAGGCCCACAAGAAAGACCGTCTCGACAAAGACTTCGTTCCTGTTTGGAACCATACACAGGTTCAGTTCAACCCGAACCAGCTGCCTGAACACGTTAAGAACGGCAAACTTCGCGGTATGGTTGCCTTCGGCTTTAACGTCATGATTTGGCCGCAGCCTCAGGTTTATGAAGAAGCCATCAAGAATATGGACTTCGCTTGCGCAACGGACTACTTCTATCGTGATGAAACTCATCACGACATGGACATCATCCTGCCCGCAGCTATGAACTATGAACGCTATGCTCCGTTCGGTACACACGCCGGCAATAAGGTATCTGTCAGAACTCCGGTTAAACCCATGGGTGAAGCCAAGGAAGACTGGTGGATTGCCCTGCAGCTCGGCTGCTTGGTCGACGACCCGAAGAACTTCTTCGACGGCGATCCGGTCAAAGCCTGCGACTCCATCCTGAAGAAATGGGGTACGACATACGCCGACGCCCAGAAGAATCTGCCGAACATGACTCAGGTTCAGGGTGCAAAACAGCAGCCGCTCAAATACGAAAAAGGTCTTCTCCGTCACGACGGACAGCCCGGCTTCGATACTCCGTCAGGCAAGATCGAGCTGTCTTCAAACATCACCAAGATGCACAACCTCGGCACGATTCCTATTTATGTCGAACCGTATCAGCCGACAGCCGAATATCCGATCAAACTGATCAACGGTACTCGTGCTCCGTACATCACGCACTCCAAGACACGCAGCGATTCTCCGTATCTTCTCGAAATTGAATCGATGTCTACCGTCGATATCAATCCGGAAGACGCAAAAGCCCGCGGCATCAATGAAGGCGACAAGGTGTTGATTAAGAACCAGTACGGTCAAGCAAGAGCCCGTGCCCGTGTCTCCATCATTGTTCCTCCGGGAACCGCCGGCATGCAGTACGGCTGGCGAGGAGACCAGAACACCCAGGTTTTGATCCCGCGCGAATGGGACAAACTCTCGGGCTATGCACCCTACTTTGAAACAACCGTTCAAATCACGAAGGAGGCCTAAGCGATGAGCCAGTTCGGAATAATCGTCAATGTCGATAAATGCATCGGCTGTCAGGCATGCTTCGTTGCCTGCAAAGAAGAAAATAAAGTTGCTCCCGGAATCCAGTGGAATCAGATCCATCGTGCAGAAAATCTGCAGGACCGCATCATCAACTATTTCCGCGTGAGCTGCCAGCACTGCGACAATCCGGCCTGCCTGCCGGTCTGCCCTGCTAAGGCCATTTATAAAGGCCCGCACGGAGAAGTGCTTGTTGATCAATCTAAGTGCATCGGCTGCGGCGCCTGCGCCATGGCTTGCCCGTACGGTGCTCCGAAGTTCAACAGAAGCGGCAAGACATCTTACTGGGATGTCCCGGCCTTGGCTTCCGTTCCGCTTCGGCCGCATCAGCAGCGCACTCCCGGCAAAGCCGAAAGATGCACGCTTTGCGTCCAGCGCACCTCCAACGGTCAAGTACCTAAGTGCGTCGAAGCCTGCGCTGTTAAGGCTCTGACTTTCGTTGACTACGACAATCTGACCCCTGAACAGAAAGCCCTGGTTGACAAGTCCGTCGCATTGAACGAAGCCGCCGGTACCAAACCGAAGGTTCGTTACATTGCAAGCTATATGGACATTGCAGGACGTCAGGAAAAGATGTTCTAACCACAGATTTTCTCTGATAGACAAATCGGGCCGGGGCTTTGACTCTCGGTCCGATTTTTTCTTCCGTAGTTTCGGCAATATTCCGAAAGGCCTTGAGCTACTGCGTGCTCTCGGACATATAATTGAAAAATTAACTTTCTTTAACACAAATTATCAATAAAGGATTCTCAGGCATGTCTCATCTGATGAAAAACTACGGTCGCCTTCCTGTCTCTTTCGATCATGGTCAGGGTGTTTGGCTTTGGGATAAAGAAGGCCATAAGTACTTGGATGCTTTGGCAGGCATCGCCGTAAACTCCGTCGGTCATGCTCATCCGAGATTAGTCCGAGCCATTGCCGATCAGGCTTCTAAACTCATTCACTGCTCCAACTACTTCAACATTGACCTTCAGGAACAAGTCGCTGAGAAATTGGTTGAACACTCCGGCCTTGAAGCAGTTTTCTTCTGCAACAGCGGCTTGGAAGCCAATGAATGTGCAATCAAAATTGCTCGTAAATTCGGACATGCCAAAGGCATTGAAGTTCCTAACATCATCGTTTTGAAACACGCTTTCCACGGCCGTTCCATTGCCACCCTTTCCGCAACCGGCAATCCTTCCGTCAGAGCTGATTTCTCACCTTATACAGAAGGCTTTATTTTTGTTGACGAATCTGACCTGGACGGCATCCGCAAGATCGTTGAAGAAAATAAAAACGTGGTTGCCATCTTCTTTGAACCGATCCTCGGTGAAGGCGGCGTTGTTCCCATTGATCTTTCAGTCATTAAAGGCATCCGTGAAATCTGTGACGAACAC
This sequence comes from Parasutterella sp., assembly GCF_057870745.1. Taxonomy (NCBI): domain Bacteria; kingdom Pseudomonadati; phylum Pseudomonadota; class Betaproteobacteria; order Burkholderiales; family Sutterellaceae; genus Parasutterella; species Parasutterella sp. The sequence goes on from NZ_DBMALT010000020.1 coordinate 49,696, forward strand.
GACCTCTTGATGATGTGCGACGAAGTCCAGTGCGGCATGGGTCGCTCCGGCAAGTGGTTCGCTCATCAATGGGCTGAAATCAAACCCGACGTCATCACGATGGCTAAGGGTTTGGCAGGCGGCGTTCCTGTCGGCGCTGTCATCGTGAGCGAAAAGGCGAATATCTTTAAACCCGGCAATCACGGATCAACTTTCGGCGGCAACCCTCTTGCTATGCGTGCAGCCCTCGAAACGCTCTCCATCATCGAAGACGAGAAACTTGTCGAAAACGCCCTTGAAGTCGGTAAGAAACTCAAGAAAGCACTTTCTAAATCTCTTAACGGTTTCCCAGGCGTGCGCGGTATTCGCGGCAAAGGCCTGATGCTCGGTATCGTTCTTGACCGTGATGCCCACGACATTCTCGAACTCGGTCTGAAAGCCGGTTTAACCTTCAGTGTCACTGCCGGAAACGTTATTCGTCTCGTTCCCGCTTTGACAATCACTGAAGCCGAGGCTGACGAACTCGTCAAGAGAATCACTCCCGTGATCAGATCGTTCCTTGCACAGCCGAAGATCTAAGGTGATTCATGCACAAGAACTTTCTGTGCCTTAAAGATTGCTCGGCGGACGAGTTAAATTACCTTCTCCGCCGGGCCATAAAACTCAAGTCTCGTTTCAAGGCCGGGGAGGTTTACCGTCCCTTTGAAGGAAAAGTGCTGGCGATGCTTTTTGAAAAAGCCAGCACCCGCACCCGCGTTTCCTTTGAGGCAGGCATGGCTCAGCTCGGAGGAACCTCGATTTACCTGAACACGAGCGAAACTCAGCTGAAAAATGAAGAAACCATTGAGGACACTGCTCGAGCCGTATCCCGTATGGTTGACCTTGTCATGATCCGAACAGGCCCTCATAGCCGATTAGAGGCATTTGCGAAAGAGTCGGAGGTGCCGGTCATCAACGGCCTGACCAACGACAGTCATCCCTGCCAGGTCATGGGCGACATCATGAGCTTCATAGAAAAACGGGGTTCAATTAAGGGCACCGTCGTGACTTGGATCGGAGACGCGAACAACGTACTCTACTCCTGGCTTTACGCAGCCTCCATTCTCGGATTTAAGGTGCATATTTCGGCGCCCCCGGGATACTCGATCAATCCGACACAAGTTCCGGATAACGATGACTGCTATGACTTTTTCCTATCTCCGGAAGAGGCCGCAGAAGGCGCCGACCTTGTGACCACGGACAATTGGAGATCTTGCGGTTACGACGAAAATCAAGCCAAACGGCAATCCAAATCGGCTCGCTGGCAAGTGAATGAAACGGTCATGAAAGCGGCAAAACCAGACGCTTTATTCATGCATTGCCTTCCCGCCTTCCGCGGGCAAGAGGTCTCTTCCGAAGTCATCGACGGACCGCAGTCTGTCGTTTGGGACGAGGCTGAAAACCGCTTGCACTTTCAAAAAGCACTGATGGAATATTTGCTTTTAGGCAGAATTGAAGACGTTTAGCTTCTGTTAAAGCATTTTGAAAGCCTCGAAAGTATTCCGCTCTCGAGGCTTTTTGACGTGTGCGCCCAGCATGGCGCACTTCTATAGGGTGAGAATCCCGAACCCGCCCGATGAGGGGAAGGGTTAGCGACTCGGCAAGGGCGTAGTGGCAACACTA
>NZ_DBMALT010000021.1:0-45706 GCF_057870745.1 Parasutterella sp.
AAAACGCCTTAGGAACTGATTTTTTTGACCATGTTTCTCCTTCATAAATCGACGAGTGTACCCAAAATTGCGTTGGCGATCGATCTCAAATTTGCGTTGGTATGGACTATCAAAATCGCGTTGGAAATAGATCTCACTGTTGAGTTGCTAACCGCTCTCAAAGTCGTGTTGGAAAATGCTCTCAAAGTCGCGTTTGCTTAACATCTGCAAGATTAATCTTGACTGGGAGGACGGTCTTTAATAAAATTACCAATCCTCGTGGGGGCGACCTGGTTTCGACAGGGGCCATGAGATATTTGGACGCGTGCCGAGGTGTGAGTTCCTCGCTAAACCGCTTACAAAAATATAAACGCCAACGATGAGCGTTTCGCTCTCGCCGCTTAATTTCCGGTGAGACGCTGCGACCGGTTCGCTTCTAGGCCGGGTCCCGCAATGGACGGCAGCGACATATCATAGGAGCTAGTTCCTGCAGGAGTTGTGACTGCGGGAGCGAAACTTAGCAACTGGCCGGCAACTGGCATCGCTAGTTTGCAGGGTTGCCGGTAAGAACTAAGTGAATTAGCTACGCACGTAGAGGCTGGTATTGATAGCTTCTGGACGCGAGTTCGATTCTCGCCGCCTCCACCACAAGACATCGTTGAGCAGGTTATCCGATTGGATGCCTGCTCGATTTTTATGTAAAGCGCCGAGAATCATTCTGCCCTGTCTTTCGAGCCTCATAAAACGCTTTTAATGAATTGAGCGGTAACCCTGACTTCAATTGTGAAAAGAATGAAGCTCATTAGCTCAATTGTCTCTTATCTTAAGGAAGAAAAATTTTTCACCTTCCATTAAGGTTACGACGCTAGTAAAAGTCAGCTCTTCAAAGGCATAAAAATAAATAATCAAGAAGGACAGACAGTTACTTTTGATGTTATTACCTGTTTATCACCTTCAAATCTCTTTCTGCTATAACTTCTAGAGTTTTGAGGTCTTTCTTGAGTTAAACCTTACAAATACAAATACTGCTCAGAAAATACCCTTCGTAAAAACACTGTTTCAGGCCTCCCATGTTTTCTCTATATTTAGCAATATAGCTAAATAGCAAATTAGCTTATCCCCAATCTCTTTCCCTAAGGAGAACATCTAATGAAACTCACAAGAAGAGTCTTTATAGAGCTAGCCGGCAGCTCCGCCCTCATGGCCTCTGCCCCGTCTTTATTAGCTCAGGGTGTAACGGTTAAAAGACTGCCGTTGCCTTGCAGCCCGGCTCAGGGCAGATGGATCGGATCTGCCTGCCAAGGATGCACTCAGTACTGTGCAATTGAAGTTTTTAATCAGAACGGAAGAGCCACCCGCGTCCGGGGTAACCAACATTCTCAGGGCAATCACGGTTTCTGCTGCCCCAGAGGTCATTTGATTCCACAAGAGAATTACGACCCTGATCGTATTAAGCAGCCGTTAAAGAGAACAAATCCGCAAAAAGGCAGAGGTATCGATCCCAAATGGATTCCTATCACTTGGGATGAGGCTTTAGATATCGTCGCAGATAAGATGATGGAGCTTCGTAATGCCGGCGAACCTGAGAGACTTCTTTATCTAAAAGGCCGCTACGGAAACACGTCTCACGCCCTTTTATACGGAACTGTCGCGAAACTGTTCGGCTCTCCGAATAATTTTTCGACTTCCGCCCTTTGTGCCGAAACTGAGAAAATGGGACCCGGCTATACACAAGGACTTTTCTCTTATAGAGATTACGATCTTGGAAATTCAAAGTGTGTTGTTTTCTGGGGTACAGATCCTTTCGCATCCAACCGCCAGGTCCCGAATGTGATTTCTCGACTTGGAACCCTCCAAAAGAACGGCACTCTGATTACCGTTGATCCGCGGCTTTCTACAGCTGCTGCGAAATCCAAAGAGTGGCTGCCGCTTCTTCCCGGAACAGACGGAGCTTTAGCGAATGCGATTGCCCACGTTCTATTAACCGAAGGACTTTGGAACAAAGAATTCGTCGGTGACTTTGTTGATAGTAAAAACCAATTCATTGCTGGTAAAACGGTCAAGCCGGAAGCCTTCAAGGAAAACAATACGCTCGGCCTCGTCACCTATTGGAACGAAGAGGCAAAAGATTGGACGCCTGAAAAAGCGGGCAAGGAATGCAGACTCGATCCCGAACAGATCCGAAGAGTAGCTAGAACGCTTGGCAAAGCTGCTCCTAATGTCATCGTCTGGATGGGCCCGGGCGTTTGCATGAACCCGAGAGGAACCTATTCCGCCATGGTTGTCCATGCACTCAACGGCATCCTTGGTTCCGTGGATAATGTCGGCGGCACTCATGACCCTGTTAAAGCCTTGACCGGCAAGTATCCGTCAATGGACAAATATGTGGATGAGTTGGCCAAGACGCACGGAAAAGGCAAGAAGATTGACGGCCGCGGCGATAAGGACATGCCGGCAGCCATGAAAGCGAAGCTGGGCAGCGGTGTTGTCACCAACAACATTGCTAACTACATGCTTGAACATCCTGACTTTATTAAGGTCATGATTAGTTCTTGGACGAATACTCCTTTTGCAGCGTCTGACGGCAAACGCTGGGAAAAGGCATTAAGCAATGTTCCTTTCTTTGTCCACATGGTTCCTTTCCCGTCTGAAATGACCCAGTTCGCAGATATTGTGCTCCCCTCAACCTTCAATGCAGCCGAGGGAATGGGCGCGGTTACCGGTTTCGGCTCTATGCATGCCTGGACCTCTCTGCAGCAGCCCACTTGCGACAGAATTTGGGATGTAAAACAGGAAGAAAACGAAGTCACTTGGCTTCTCGCAGAAAAGCTGGCCAAGAAAGGCTGGCCTGCACTGCTGAACTACTACGCCAACGAATTCGCAGATCCGGAAACCGGTGCAAAACCCACAAATGAAAAGGAATTCCAATTAATTACAACCAAGATAGCTTCTGCCCCGTGCTGGCTCCATGGTTCCAAGCCGATTCCCGGAGATCAAATCAACGGTTGGGAAGACTTCAGACAAAGGGGTATGCATAACTCTGCTCCTCAGACTTACAAGAAGCATTGGGGCTGCAAGTTCCCGACCCCGAGCGGCAAGTTTGAATTTGTTTCCGGCGACTTGAAGAAAGTATTAGAAACGCATGCCGCGAAATACAACTCAACTCCGGACCAAATTCTTGAGTTATGTAATTACCAAGCCAGGGGCATTAAAGGCTGGATGCCGCATTATGAAGCACCGCTGCGCCATGGCGATCAACAGCAATTCCCCTTCCTTTTCATCGATCATAAGAGCCGCTTGAACCGAGAAGGACGTTCTGCGAACCTTCCTTGGATGCAGGAATTCAAGAAATGTGATGCAGGCGATCGTTCTTGGGGAGATGTTCTTAAGATCAACCCGATCGACGCTAAAGCGCTCGGCCTCAAAGATAATGATCTGGTCGAAATTTCTTCTCCGGTCGGCACTATTGTCACAGAGGTCAAACTTTGGGAAGGCGTAGGTCCCGGCACTGTTGCAAAAGCCTACGGACAAGGCCATTGGGCATACGGCCAAATTGCTGCCAAGGAATACGGCAAGACACCACGAGGCGGCAATAACAATGAAATTCTTGTTGATGACTACGATCGTTTATCGGGTACTTCCTGCAGAAACGGCGGGTACACACGCGTCAGCATCAAGAAAGTTTCTAGCAACAATTAATCCGGGAGAGAGAAATGAAATTTGGAATGATCATTGATTTGAATTTATGCTCCTCCTGCGGAGCTTGTGCTCTGGCGTGCAAAGCGGAGAATAACACCCGTACGAGAGGCGAAGGTCAGTCTTTCAACTGGGCTGATTTTCTGCAGGAAACAAAGGGGACTTTCCCGAACAGCACTCAAGTCGCAGTCCCCGTGATGTGCAATCACTGCGAAAATCCACAGTGCGTCAAAGTCTGTCCTACGGGAGCTATGTTCATCAGTCCCGAAGGTGTTGTTCTTCACAACGACGAAGCATGCATCGGCTGCCGTCTTTGTCAAAATGCCTGCCCGTACTCCTCTGCCGAGTTAGGCCCTGAAAGTCTCGACGGAAAATCCTATTCGGTTATTAGTTTCAATCCGAAAGGAGTCGACCCGAGAGGAGACACCGCAACAAGGCCCGTTCTTATTGACGGCGTCACGGGCAGCGCTTTAGAGCTGGCAAAGAAAGCCGGAGCGCTTCCTGCTTATGCCAATCTCTTCAAAGCGGGAGATACGGCCGCTCAGAGAAAAGAAGGCGTAGTGGAAAAATGCAATTTGTGCTATCACCGCACTTCCAACGGCCTTAATCCCGCCTGCGTAGATGCCTGCCCTGCTGGTGCAAGAATTTTTGGCGATTTAGATGATCCTAAATCTGCTATTTCGGCAAAGATGAAAGCTTCGAAGGTTTGGAGACTCCAAGAAGACAAGGGAACCAATCCTAAAGTCTTCTATGTCGGACAATTCTCTCCCAGAGAATAACTGAGTAATTCGGAAGGGGCTTAAGCCTCTTCCGACAATCTAAATACACTATGCAAACGACACCGCTTAATCTTATTCTTCTTGGTTTATTTGAACCAGAACAAGAGCTCAGAGAACTGCATGTTTTCAAAAAAGCAGCTGAAAATCTCGATGAAGATTTAGCAAGAAGAGCCGTTCTTTTGGACCAACTGTACACACAGGGAACTGCCAGTTCTAAAGCGTTTAAAGAAATGCTTCTGGACTACACAAGATTATTCCTGAGTCCCGGTACGCCTTTGGCCAAAAACTATTTGACTTGTTGGAAGACAAAGTTAGGAGATAATATTCTAGAAGAATATCTTTCTTACCTTGAGAAAAAAGGATTCGAAACAGAAAAAGACATTAAAGAACTTCCGGAACATATCGTCCCTGTTCTGGAAGTTTATGAATTATTAGATAAAGAAGAAAAGCCTGAGTACTTTGAAAAATTTCTCAGCAAATTTATCCTGGACTGGTCGAAACTATTGGAGGTTGAGGCCAGACACGGCTTTTATAAAAATCTAGGGAAATTTTTTACTGAATGGGCTAAATTGGAGGCAAAAAAGAATGGCGCAGTTCCCTGAGATTTATACGGAACAAGCAAAAATATTTAAAGCAATCGGGCATCCTGCAAGATTGATGATGGTTGAAGCTTTACTTGAAGGCCCCAAAACCGTCTCTGAGCTTACCGCTATCGTTCAGTTAGAAATGCCCACTGTCTCACGGCATTTAAACTGTTTGAAGGAAGCTCAAGTGGTCAAGTCTGAAAAAAAAGGAAATTCTATTATTTATTCAGTAGAACTGACTTGTCTTAAAAATTTCCTTCATTGCTCCAGAAGCGTAGTGGTGATGAAGAAAAGCAAGACTCTCCTCTAGCCTTAATTAACGATATCTCACAGGCGTTGGTTTCTATCGGCCAACAGCTACGATCCCCGATCCCTTGCTAAAACTTTTTGAAAAAAGAGCCAAAGGATCGGAGATTGTCTTCGCAGAGTTTTTATTTTTTATCCTTTTCTCCGCCAACTTCTTTGGCTTCGTCGCTCTTTTTCGGCACGGATTCGGTCTTTTCTTCATTTTTTACGATGTTAAGCTGACAGCAGCAGCCTTCTTTCTTCTTATTCCCAAAAAATCTTGAAAAGAATGATTCTTTTTCTGCCATATTTGCTCCACTAAATTAAAACGAAAAATAATTAAATAAATAACCTGTCACGCATGCAACCGAAAACACCGACAGAAGAAACGCTATCAGCATTTGTTTTTTAAAAATAGAGTTCAACAATGCAACTTCCGGAATGCTTGCACCAGCACCTCCGATAATAAGCGCAATCAACACCCCAGATCCAACTCCGGCGCCATATAAAATTGAAGCAATCGGAATCATGGTTTCGGTTCGGATGTAGAGCGGAATACCGACCAATGCTGCAAGAGGAATTGCCCACCAGGCGCCCACACCGGCAAATTTTTCGACAATATCCATCGGCAGCGCTTCATGAATAAAGCCGCCGACTAATGCACCGAATAAAAGGTAAGGAAAGACCTTCTTAAGCAGTCCAAGGGAATCTCCGAAAGCCAACACGACTGCATGCCAAAACTTCTCTCGGAATGTTCCTGTAAAAGAATGCCAGGCCTCCGACGAAGTTTTGCCTCCGGTTACTGTCACGTCATACACATAGCGTTTGAACCCTAAAGCATCTAGTAAAAGTCCGATGCTTACAGCAAAAACGAAGGTAAACAAGGTATATAAGACCGTAGCCTTAAGACCGAAGAAGGCCGCCATCAAAGTGATGATGGCCGGATTCAAAACCGGTGAAGTCAGTAAAAAGGAAACAGCTCCCGCGAATGGTGCTCGGCTTTTCATCAGTCCCACAAATACCGGGATCGTGGAACACGAGCAAAACGGCGTCACCAATCCGATACAGGCGCCTAGCACGGCACTAATCACCTTGTTAGGACGGTTAAGCCAGCCTTCGATTCGCTTCTGTGATATGAAAATCTGAGCAAGCGAAACTAAGAAACTGATCGTGAAAAATAGAAAGATCAGTTCGAAAAAAATATATGTAAATTCCGAAAGGAATCGAGACCAATCAATATTTGAAATCATTTTTCTTGTTCGTCCGAGAAACAGCAGCAAATTTCTTTACAGCGTTTTTTATCTTCTTTGAAACTTTCAGGATCGATAGCGTTTACTGCTTGAGCGATACCTTGGACAAATGAACTGACAGGAGTTTTCACCTTGTAATAGACAAAACGTCCTCTTTTCTCTGCTTCCACCAAACCAGCTTCACGAAGCTGTTTGAGATGCTTAGAAGTTTCGTATTGAGGAAGATCGAGAACACGCATCGCTTCGCATACGCAAATCGCCGCTCCCACATGGGTCAAAAGCCAGTAAAGCCTTAGACGATTGGGATCAGAAAGCACCTTGAAAACAAGAAGACTTTGTTCTAATGATGTTAAGACCATGAAGAATCATTTAAATATGCAAATAATTGCATGTGATTTTATATGCATTTATTTGCATACGTCAAACATCCTCCGAAAATTTTCAGTTAAAACTGATTTTCTCCAAAACTTCTGCGTTCATCGATCAAAGCTTCTTATCCCTTGGATCCTTCTATTTTTGATTGATCTTTCTCAAAGTTAGGCCTGGACTCAAAAGAGTTTTAAAAGTTGAATCGCTCTTCTGATTAACCTACAATCATTGTACGTACAATGTTTGTAGGTTAATTATGAAGTTCTACGGTAGAACAGAAGAGTTAGAAACGCTGTCGGACCAATTGCCTCTTCTTGAGAATGAGTCCAGACTTGTCGTCGTCACAGGTCGAAGACGAATCGGGAAAACCACACTCATCACCAAGTTCGCTAAAGAATCTTCTCTCGCGTCACTCTACTTTTTCATACAGCGAGGCTATTCGGAGGATGACCTCGTGAAATCTTGCCTTGCTCAAATCAAGAGAGAGTTGAACCTGAAGGGATTCCTTCCTGGCATTAGCAAGCTTTCAGAACTCGTTGAATTTTGTATGCAGCTGAGCAAAACGACGCCTTTGATTTTGGTTTTTGACGAATGCCAGGAGTTGGACTACGTCGCGCCAAAATTTTGGTCTGAACTACAGAATGTTTGGGATAAAAATAAAAATGAAAGCCGACTCCTCCTGATCATGAGCGGCTCCATCATTTCCGCCATCAAACATATCTTCTCTGACGCTAACGAACCTCTTTACGGACGAACTGACCTTCTCCTCAAAATAAAGCCATTTAGCTGCCACACCATCCGACATTATCTGGAAGAAAACAATCCCGACTTCACCGCTGAGGATTTACTGATGTTTTACGCTATGACCGGCGGCGTTCCTAGATACATGGAGCTCCTTACCTCATCAGGTTGCTCGGACGTTAAGAGTTTCAAAAAGTTCCTTTTTTCTCAAGCGAGTTCTTGGTATCGACAGGACGGACATGTCATCCTCGGAAACGAATTCCGGATGGAGTCGAGCGCTTATTTTTCTCTCTTAAGAGCAATCGCTTATGGGAAGACACAATGGTCGGAACTTCAAAATGAAGTTTCAACCAATCTCGCCCCTTACATGTCTCGCCTTGAAACGCAGTTCAATCTTTTGAAAAAGAACTATCCATTCGGTAAGGAAAGTTCCGGAAGAGGCACCCGTTACCTCCTTACCGACGAATATTTCCGTTTCTGGTTCAAATTTATTGAGCCTATGACTTTCGCATCACTTTATGAAAGTTCGCAATGGAACCTGTCTGAGGGGCTTTTTGATAAAGCTTGGCCGGACTTCTGCGGAAGAACTCTGGAAAATTGGTTCTTAAAAGATTACTCAGAAAACGGGGCGTGGACGGCTGTTGGTCAATGGTGGGACAAAAGAGGAGAAAACGAAATCGACCTCGTTGCAGTCAACGAACTCGTCGACAAAATCCAATTTGCTGAAATAAAAAGAAATCCTAAAAAAATATACCTCGAAAAGCTTCAGGAAAAAGCAAAGGTTTTTCTCAAAAATAACCCCAAGTATCAAAAATTCTCCGTGTCTTTCAAAGGCCTCTCTTTGGAAGATATAAAGAATTGAACCAATGTCTTGAACTTGTACAAAGGCAAGTTCAAGACATTAACTAAAGTAATCCAGTCCGTCAGATAAGCTCGATTAGGCTGCTAATTATTTTTAACTGACGGACTTTTTTACTTTTAAATGATTATAATTCTCATTATTGTTCTCATCTGGAATGGACTAATTCCAAATGAGCGAACTTCCTCACTCAAACCTAAACAAAGTCTCTCAGGAAAAAACCATGAGATTGGCACCTCTGTTTGTTGCTTTCTTGATGACTGCGTCCACGTTTTCTGCCGCCGCAGCCGAACCGATCAAAGAACTCAATATTTCTTACGTAAAACCGCCGTTTGTCCTCCAGCTTCTTGTCATGAAGGACCACAAACTGCTTGAAAAAGAATTCCAGGCAGACGGCATCAAAATTAATTGGCACAACATGGGCACGAGTCCTCAAGCCGCTCGGGCTATGGGTTCGGGGAGCCTGGACATTGCCGGCAACATGAATACCGCTGCGCTTCTCATGCTCAACTCTGAAGGTCTTCCGGTCAGAGTGGTTACCGGAACAGCTCATCCGACCTCTAACTTCGCAATTGTGTCTAAACCCGGAACGGAACTTTCTGTTAGAGACCTCAAAGGCAAACAAGTCGTTGGTCCGAAAGGTACTTTCTTACATCAGCTTCTCGCTGCTGCCTTAGAAAAGGAAGGCATGAAAGAGTCCGATGTCCAATTCATCAACACGGGTATTCCTAAGGCACTAAGTACGATTCTGGCCGGTCATGCAGACGCCGCTCCGGTCGCAAGCAGCGCCTTAATCAAGGCGAACAAAGCCGGCGCTAAAACCATCATCAATGCAGAAAGATTGGTGGAACCCACTCTTGTGATGACGACCACCAAACAGTTTGCCGAAGAACATCCGGACATCGTCAAACGCGTCGATAAGGTGTACGCAGAATCTTTGCAATGGATGAAAGACCATCCTGCCGAAACTGCTGAGATGGGTGCAAAAGAACACGGCATCTCTATTGAAGATGCAAAAACGCTGATGGAGCGAAGCCACTACTTCGACAAGATGACAACCAAGGACTTAGAAGATCTAAAAGTGAATCAGAAGTTCCTGCGAGACAACGGAATGATGAGAAATGAAGTCACCGTGGAAGAATTGGTTCTGCCGGTTGCGATGGAATAACAAACTCAGTAAGGAATTGATGCCATGCTAAACGAAGAAATTAAAGTTACAGAAAACGGAGGTAAAACCGTCACGGTCCTCACCTTAGAGGATTGCGAAAAATATCACGGACTCAAACGCTGCGGCGGTCTGGCTCTCTGCTTCCGTGTTATGAAATTCGCGTTAGACAGACTTGTGCCGGAGGGAGAAGCCGCCAGAAGAAAATTAATCACTTTCAAAACTGCGTTCGATGGTCCGGGTATTACAGACTCTGCTGAACTCATCGGCAGATGTGTGACACGCAAACGTTTTATGGCGCTTCCAACCGACGGGATCGAAGCACCTGAATGCATCTGGGGCAAACTTTATTTCGAAGTCGGATACGGAAAGAAACTCATGAAAATCTCCGTCCGTGACGGCATCATTTCTCCGGAGTTTTTAGCGGCCGGCAGAAAGTTCTATTCCGGAACCGCCACGCCGCAGGAAACCGAAATTTGGATTGGTTTCAAAGGCAGGCTTTACGACGCGGTAGTCAACTCAAAACTTGAGGACATTCTGAAAACCGAGATCGTCGGTTAAGCAAACAAGTTACACCTGAGCCGTGAGAGAATTTTCACGGCTCTTTCAATTTAGTCCTCTCCGACGAATATTGGCATTTATTAGGGCGCCGGTTTTTCGCTTTACTTATGCTCGTGGATCGGCAGATAGTTGATCTCTCCGCAGCCCACGCCTTTCTCGGCAATCGTGTTTTCACAAAAGACTTTCAATTTGTCGTAAGGACCTTTGGCGATCACGGCCTCCACACAAGTGTCGTGCGTGGCATGAACATGCATTGAACTGATGACCATGTCTAAATGTTCGTGCTGATGGTCAACATTTCGCTTAGACAGAAGTGCCTTTCGATGATCGTAAGTGTAGCTGACGACGGCCACACATTCTTGAGAAGGATTCACCAAAGCCTCCTGGGCAAGCTCTTTCTTCAAAAGGTCTCGGAAAGCTTCCGATCGATTTTGGTAACCTCGCTTAGCAATGAGTTCATCAAAAGCTTGCGCCAGGGATTCGTCTACAGTGATGGAGATTCGTTGCATGATCTGCGGATTCATTAATTTCTGAGATTCTAAAAATTTTTACCGATCACCGCAAAGTCGTAGTGTGCTACTTAACTGCTGTGACCGAAAAACGCACAGGAAGCCGCTTCTTTTCTCCCTCCCATAGGAGGACTTCACTCTTGACTGCGCTAGCTTTTAATCGGCCGAGAACTTCTTCATCCCACTGAGGACGAACTTGTCTGCTTAGAGGCAGATCGCGCGCGATGTCATCGATAACGTTCGTTTTGATGCCGAGGAGGACGTGATTACTAGAAGCGTCAACCTTCGGCTGGATAGAGGCATATTCCGCGTTATACAAATAGCAGTAGTGATTGCCGTCAAAAACGAAAAGCTTTCCGCCCGGTTTAAGAACTCTCAGCCATTCTTTATAAGCCGCTTCCGGATCTTCAAGATTCCATACAAGGTTTCTGCTGACCACCGCATCAAAAGAAGCATCCGCAAACGGGAGATGCTGTGCGTCAGCTCGGCAGAATTCGACATCGTGATAGCCGTTTCGATTAAGCAAATCTTTTGCTTTTTCCAGCATTCCTTCAGAATAATCAGCGGCGGTCACATTCATGCCGAGAGAGGCTAAAAGAAGTGAAAAGAAACCCGGACCGCACCCGATATCCAGCACTTTCGAGACCTCGGGTATCTGTCTGAAATACTCCTTGTAGAACTCATCCTTATGCTCCTCTCTTTCCTTTTCGATCTGCTGTCGATAGCCTTCGGAGCGAGTGTTCCAATACTCTCTTATCTTTTCTAAATTGTTCATAGCGATCTTACAAAGGTTTAATGGGAGTCATAGTCGTAAGTCCCCTGCTGTTCTTCTCAATTAGGCTCTCAATCTGATAAATGGGATCGATCGTCTCGGAGTTAAGAACGGCGTCGGGAGTATCGAAAGCATGCGCCATTCCGTTATGGAGGAACAGCACGGCATCGCTAAAACGGGAAGCCAGCATTAGGTCATGGATCACGTATAGAGCGACGGCGTTTCTCTTCTTGCAGTAACGATGCACGGTCTCCATCACGACAAGCTGATGGCGGACATCTAATGCGCTGGTCGGTTCATCAAGCAGAAGCAACCTAGGCTCGGAGACAAATGACTGTGCCAAGAAAACAAGCTGTTTTTGTCCTCCGCTCAAACTCCGCACCGGAGTATTGGCAAAAGCGTCTAGTTTCAATTCACGAATGACTTGGGAGACTTTTGCAAGCTGAGCCTCCGAGACTTTCCAGCTTAATGTTTTAGTCAGTCCGAGAAGAATCGTTTCAAAGGTCGTCAGCGAGGACGTAATTTTTTCGAGCTGCGGTAAGTATGCGATTGAAGAGCGACCGAGCTTCTTGCCGTCCTCTTCCAAAACAATGCTGCCTTGATGAGCAATTAGGTTCGCGATACAGCGAATAAACGTCGTCTTCCCTGCGCCGTTTCGACCCAGTACTGCAGCCATTTCGCCTTGCTGAAAGGACACCGTGATGTCCTTAAGAATTTCCTTGTTCTTGATAGAACAAGACAAGCCTTCGATCTTCAGTTTCAGCATCCTTACTCCCGCGACCTTAGCAAAAGGAAAAACAGGAACGGAACACCGACAATGGAAGTCACAATTCCCACAGGGAGCGTCGCGCCTTCAGACATCAGTTTGGAAATGATCGATGCGGCAAGCATAAGCGCGCTTCCGACCATAGATGATCCGATAATCAAAAACCTTTGATCGTCACCCAAAAGCAGCTTGGCGCAGTGAGGCGAGATCAAACCTACAAAGGCCACCGTACCGATAAATGCTACGGCAGAAGCGACCAGAACGGAGCTCACCGTAAAGACAAACATCCTTAATTGGTCCGTGTTGATGCCAAGTCCTCGAGCCCTCTCGGTTCCGTCACTGAGCGCAGTGAGTTTCCACGAATAGCAAAAAGAAATCAGAAGCACAATCGTCCAGCAAGTCGAGGAAACGCCGGCGCTGATCCAAGAGGAGCGCTGAAGGTTGCCAAACGTCCAGCCGGAGATAATTTGCGCGATTTCCGGAGAAGCTCGGTACTGCAGATACTGCTGGAGCGCCTGAAAGAAGAAATTCATAATGACGCCTACAAGAATGAGCGTCGTTGCCGTAAGCGAGCGCTTACTTCCGAGATAGAAAATGAATGCCGATACCGTCAGCGCCATGACAAGTGCAGCCAGCGAAACACCGAGCCAGATTTGTCCGAATAGTGCAAAGCCGGTCGTAATGGCAATGGCCGCTCCGAAACTTGCTCCTGCCGTCACGCCCAAAGTGTATGGGCTGGCAAGAGGATTATTCGTAATCGTTTGAATCAGAAGTCCCGCCAGACTCAGAGATGCGCCCACAAAAAGACACGTAAAAGTCATGGGCAGCCGAATTTCCCAAACAATAAAAGAAGCGGACGATCCTCCGGCGGGTCCCTTGAGAACCGCATCGACCAGGTCTTTAAAGGCGATAGACGATGAACCGACTTGAATGTCCAGAAACACCAGAACACTCAATATCAAACCGACGAGCATCGTTGACAGAACCTTTTTGCGGATCCTGTTTCGATACTGTCGAATGATGAGATCTTCTGGGCTCATTTTTGATTCAAATGAATCATAAAGGTGCCGTCATACTTGAGTTCAGGTAAATAAGTTTTGTAGTAGTTATTCAAATTGCCGACGGGATCAATATCCTTAAACGCTTCGGGATAAAGCACCTTGGCCATATATTGAGTAAAGGTGTAGTCAGCCATGTTCCTCAAGCTTCCATGGTCTACACCGTAGACTCGGTTTTCCTTAACGGCATCGAGCATGTTCCAGCCGGGACGCTTTGTAAAATTGGCCAACCTTTCCTGAGCCTGCGACTCGGGGACGGTAAAGCCCATTCGCATTTGGTCCCCCTCGGATTTATTGCGCCAAATGCTCCCGCCGATAAAAATAACCTTCGGATTCTGAGAAATCACATACTCTTTATCGAGGGCCATGTAAGGCTGAGGAGAATTCTCGGCGAGATTCGCTGCTTTGATGTTTTTGAGGATTGCGCCCCAAAGTACGTCCTTATTGTATGAATTACCGTAGCGAGCCAGCCCCTTGCTGGCGGTCTCCATGTAAACCTTCGTACCAACCTGATCATCAGGAAGTTTGACAATCGTTGAGTAAACGTGGTCAAGAGCCTCTTTATAGGTCTTGTTCTGAGCTTCGGCGATCCTTTCCCGACCCAGAAGCTTGCCAAGAAGTTCCGTACTGAGTGTATGGTTTACCGTTGTCATCGCATGGTAATCCAGGACGACGACCTTGATTCCGGCTTTTTCAAACGTTTTAATTCTCTGGCTGTTTTCCGCGTACTGAGTTCTTCCGATCAGAAGGACATCCGGATGGAGACTGAGGATTTTCTCGGCATTGAGAATATCGTCGTGGTAACCGCCGATACTCGGCAGATCTTTCATCTTAGGAAAAGACTTCGTAAAAACTTGATATTCACCGTAGCGCGTATCTTCCCATCCGTCTTTTGTCAGAGCAACGACTTTTTCAAGGCCGGCCGCACCGCCCACCATCATAAAGTTCGCGATGTAGTTAGCGACGACAAAGGTCTTCGGCTGATCCTCGAAATGAACTTTCCTACCCTCGATATCCGTAATATCAAAGGCCGCCGCGAGCACGGAACCGCTAAAGGCCGCAAGAGAAGAAAAAGAAAGAGCAAGAATTAACTTTCTCAGCATTGTGATCCTCTTCGATTGTGGGTCGTTGCTTTCGTGACGGCCCGAAAGTCAGAAACTCAGCAAATAAACCTCTCACGTTTGACGTTCACGAGCTGTCAAAAACCACTTTTCGAGGAGGCTCGCTTTAACTCGGCTTTATTCAGGAACTTGAGTTATTTGAAAGGTATTACTTTTTTCTAAATTATCATATTCATGAACTACATGCGGTTTCGTAAGATAAATTTTTAATTCGTCATACTCATTTTGACCAACGGCGCCAGACCCTTGTCCTATAGAAATAACAAAACCTCCGGCGAGAGAAACGTCGGAGGCTGATTTTTGCGGACGATTAAGCTAACTACTAGGCGATACTATTGACGACCGTAACCGCATTCAATGTTCTCGGGAAACCATTCAGCGGAACGGCTACCTGGAGAGCATCAATCAAATTCTGTTTAGTCGCGCCTTCTTTAAGGTTTGCGTCTGCATGTGCCTTAAGCTGAGCTTCGCATCCGCCGAGCGCTGCAATCGCAGCAAAGACAACCAATTCACGATCCTTAACGGACATGCCGGTACGCGTATAGAAGTCACCGAAGCAATATCCGGACAAGTCATTGATCATGAGCGGTTTCATCGGTTCCGTCGTGTTCTTGTGCATCTGTGTGATCGCATCGCCGAAAATAGCAGTCTGAACTTCAATGCCTTTGGCCAAACGATTTTGATCGTTGACGGCGGTCTGAGAGGCTAACGGAAGACGGACTCCAGCCTCCTTAAGAGCTTTGTTTACCCCTTCTAAAGCTTCTTTAACTCTGCCTATTCCAACGTATGGCGCAGTCTGATAGACGGCTTCCTTAATCGCAATCGGTTCAACGGCTGCTTTCAAAGCTGCTGCTGTGACACCCTCAGCCTCTTCCGAAAGACCCTGAGCTGCACATGTGGCCAATAAAACAAAATATTTTTGATTCGTCGCAAGTGTTGTTCCGCGTTTAGTAACGTTCATCATTCTCGCGACGATGGCGTCCATATCCGGATCCAAATTTCTTTCTTTTGCACTAACGGTATTTGTCATAACTGCTCCTGCTGCACCAACGGTGGCAGACAGTAATACTTTTCTTCTGTTCAAAACCATCTTTAACCCCTTTTAGTGACATAACTTAAAAACCTTCCGAGAGCCTGTTCTTCAGCAAGCTGATATTGAAGACAACCTAGCTGTGCTTTCCTTTATCGCGACTCAATACAAACTCGTCATCTTCAAAACTTGAAGCCTTGGAAATTCCCGTTAATAACACCAGCCGACCGTTCATTTTCTCGATTTGGCTCCCTATTCCTAAAAATTCTAGAGTTCCTGTTTATTTATTTCCAATACTTATTTACAATCATCTTTAATGCAATAAATACATAAATTGAAAATCTCATGGACCTAAGAGTATTGATGTCGTTTGTCACTGTGTGCAGGCTTGGCAACATCACGCGTGCTGCCGAAGCGCTTTACATATCTCAGCCCGCTTTGACACGGCAAATTCAGGAACTTGAACAAGAATTGGGCTGCAAGTTATTGGTGAGAAGCACTCGCAGTTTGTCGCTTACCGAGAACGGCTATCTCTTTTTACTTCGTGCTCAGGAAATATTAGACCTTGCCAAACAAGCCAAGGCCGAGCTGTCAGAAAACGGAGACGTCCTCCACGGTGTCGTTCGGGTAGGGATCGTTGAAAGTCGAATCATGGATTACTTTGCTGACGCAGTTGTGCAATTCAACCAAAGGTATCCGCACGTTCAATTTGAAGTCTATTCTGCTGACGGCGACGACTTAAAACGCTATGTCGATGAAAATAAACTGGATATGGCAATACTCATTGAGCCGGTGGAAAGCGCGAAGTACACCAAAATTCCCATCGATGTCATTGAAAAGTGGGGATTAGTTGTTCGCAATGAAGAAATGCCGATCAAGAAAAAAACGCTGAGTTATGAAGAGATTATTGAACGAACCTT
This sequence comes from Parasutterella sp., assembly GCF_057870745.1. Lineage (NCBI taxonomy): Bacteria > Pseudomonadati > Pseudomonadota > Betaproteobacteria > Burkholderiales > Sutterellaceae > Parasutterella > Parasutterella sp. Next base: position 16,445 of record NZ_DBMALT010000021.1, read on the forward strand.
AATTCTTCCGCGCCGCTACATCGTCCTTTCTGAAATCAGCAGTTGGTTCAAAGTTCCGGAAAGTAAGTTCAAAGTTGCGGCCTATCACAATCTCGCATCCAATGCTTTAACAATGGTTGAGAAGGGAATCGGTTCCCTGCTTTGTATTGAAGGAAGTTTCACAAACCGTCCGAAGCCGAATCTCCGCTTCCTTCCGATTACACCCGAAAGAACAACTTCACATGTCGCAGTCCGCAAGAAGAACAGAAAACTCTCAAAGCCTTGCGAAATCTTCTGGTCGGATATCGAACAATATTTCCCGGTCCAAAAATAAGTAAAGGCCTGAACGACAGATTCGCTCAGGCCATTTTTTCATTGATCCGGCGCCTTTCAGGGGTGCCGGATAATTTTTATTTTGGCATCGGCAGCTGGAGAACGTCTCCCAGAGCCATGCAGACACCCGCAATCACGATAATAGAAATAACGTTCAGCCAAAAACCTGCCTTAATCATTTCGCCGATCTGGATGCGGCCGGTACCGAAAATAATCGCATTCGGCGGTGTCGCAACCGGCATCATGAAGGCGGCAGAAGCACCAATAGTCGTCACTAAGAGCACTTGCTCCGTCGGAATACCGAGAACAGGAGCTGCAGCAGCCAGAAGCGGAAGCATCGTAGCAGCCAAAGCAGTGTTCGAAGTGAATTCCGTTGCGAAGATCACTAAAGTTGCGACCCCCAAGATCACGAGCACAGGCGGCAGACCAACGAAGGATGTTGCCTGGGCTGCGATGAGGTTGGCAGCGCCGGTTGCCTGAATACAAGCTGCCATAGAAAGGCCGCCTCCGAAAAGGAGAAGCACGTCCCAGGGAATATTGTCGCAGTGCTTCCAGTCAAGCGCTCTTTCACCGCGGGAAAAATTAACCGGAATACAGAAGAGAGACACACCGGCAGCCATTGCAATCACGGCATCACTAACCATTCTGAAAGGACGAACACCGTTTTCTAAGGTGAAGGAGCGAATCTGAGAACCGAGGCACCAAAGAACCACTGCACAAATGAAGACGATCAGAACTGAGATTTCACCGCGGGTCGGTTTGCCGATGTTCTTTAATTCGGTACGGATCCATTCACGGCCGCCGGCAATCTTTTGAATCTGTTCTCTGAAAAGCACCTTGGTTAAGAGCAGCCAGGAAAGAGGCATGAGGAGAAGAACCACCGGCATACCAACCTTCATCCACTGAACGATGGAAACATCAACACCGTACGTCTGTTGTACAAAGCGAACGAAGATACCGTTAGGAGGCGAACCGATAATTGTTCCCATACCGCCGATGGAAGCGCCATAAGCCACGGCTAACAGGACACAGATACCGAAGTTTCTTTCGCCCTTAGTAATGGCCGGAGAGTCGGAATTCTGACGAACCACGGACATGACGGCGATGGCGATCGGAACCATCATGGCTGCGGTTGCCGTATTCGACACCCACATGGAAATGAAACCTGTTGCGATCATCACACCGGCAATAATGGCGCCGGGAGAGGTACCGACAATTTGCATCGTCTTTAAAGCGATACGCTTATCGAGGCCCCAGCGCTGAATACCCGCTGCCAGCAGGAAGCCGCCTAAGAACAGATAAATCGTATCAGAGGCATAAGGCGTCAGCGTTTTTGCTAAAGTCGTAACATCGCAAAGAGGATAAAGAATAATCGGCAAAAGCGCCGTCACGGCAATCGGCACGGTTTCCGTAAACCACCAAAGGGCCATCCATAACAAAATGGCTAAGCAGGCCTTTGCGGCATGGGAGACGGGAACCGAAGCTCCGGCACCGTTAACATACGCGTCCGGAAGAACCCAATATAAAAGCAGGGCTAAAACAGGGGCGGCAAAAAGAGCAATCGTTTTCGACTGTCTCGAGAAGGAACCCATTTGCAGTGGTGTTTCCATTGATACTCCTATGTATTGAGTTATCGAGCAGCTGTGCTCAAGGCGAAACAGATTTATTTAAGCACAAAAATTTGTTTATTCTTCGCGAGGCAAATTAAAAATTTCAATAGATTGAATATAAATAGCACGATGCGAAATTTAATTTCACATTGTGAAATTTGTTGCTTTTGATGTAGGCGTTTTTAGGACGCTTTTATCCGTTAAGCCTTTTGTGTCTCAGACTTTTCGGGCTTCTGGTGGCTGAATTGAATCTTATAGAGCCGAGCATAAGGACCGTCCTTTGCCAGAAGCTCGAAATGGGTTCCGGCCTCTACCATCGCCCCCTGATCCATCACGACGATCATATCGGCATCCACAATGGTAGAGAGACGGTGCGCCACCACAAAGCTCGTGCGGCCTTCTCTGAGTTTGTCCAAAGAGGCCTGAATGTACTTTTCGCTTTCCGTATCCAAAGCACTGGTGGCCTCGTCAAGAAGCAGAATCGGAGCATCTTTCAGGAGTGCGCGTGCGATGGAGACACGCTGTCTTTGGCCGCCGGAAAGTTTTGATCCGCCCTCACCGATCCGAGTCTGAAGACCTTCGGGTAGCGAATCGATCAGCGGCTTGAGGTAGGCGGCTTCAGCTGCCTGCATGATTTCTTCCTCTGTCACGGGTCTTCCCGCTCCGAAAGCAATATTGGCAGCAATGGTGTCGTCAAAGAGCATGACTTCCTGAGTCACGATTGCCACCTGACGGCGAATGCTCTCCAGCGTCATCTCGTTCTGAGGTATACCGTCAAATAAGATCTCTCCTTTCGTCGGCACCATGAAACGAGGAATCATGTTAATGATGGTGCTCTTACCGGCGCCTGAAGCACCCACAAAGGCAATCATCTTTCCAGCCTCTGCCTTCAGGGTGAAATCCTTCAGCGAGGGTTCCAGTGCATTGGGATACTTGTACCAAACGTTTTTGAATTCAACGTTACCCTTAACGCGTTCGATACTCTTAGAGCCGGGATCCTTTTCAAGAGGAATATCAATCATCTCAAAAAGGCTTTCGGCGGCCGCGCCCATACTGGCAATCGTGCCATTTAAGCCGGCAAGTTTACGAATGGCCGGCATCATGAGAAGCATCGCAGAAATGTAGGTCACAAATTCGGCCAAAGAGAGCTGGCCTTTCTGCGCCTGGAGCAATGCCACACAGACGACAATCGCAACACCGCAGATACTGACGAACTGAGTCGCAGGAGTACCGAGGCCTTTGACGATCTGCTGACGCATCGTCAACCCTTTCAGTCGACGGTTGATGTGACCGAAACGCTCTTCTTCAAACTTGTAGGCGTTGTAAACCTTAATCAGACGCTCGGAACGATAAGTTTCATTGAGCTGACTTAAGATCTGGCCGAAAGTCACCTGACTGTCGGAAGTCAGTTTCTTGAGGCGCTTGCTCACCGTCCTCAAGATATAAATCAGAATCGGAGCAACAATAAACGTCACTAATGTCAGCTGCCAGTTATGCCAAAAAAGAACGCAAAGCAAGGCTGCAACCTGAAGAGAGTCGCGCACAAGTACGGTCAGCACCTGAGAGGCGCCTGACAAGGCCTGAGAAGCTTCGTTCACAAAGCGGGAAACCACACGGCCGGATTCCTGACTCTGGACAACTTCTTCCGGCCAGCGAATCATGTGATCAAACATCAAAGAACGGAGTTTGACCAGGATTTCCTGAGAAACTTTTTGAAGTAGATAGGAAGAACAGAACTGGCCGCCTCCGTGAAGAACAGAGATGCCGATCAAAGCAATCGGAGCCCAAATTGCCACCAGACCGTTTTTTTGATAGAAACCTAAATCAGTGAGCTTGCCCATCAGCAATGCCATCAGGGATGAGCCGGCAGCCGCGGCGACCATGGCGATCAACGCGAGAAAGATGTAGAACTTGTAAGGCGGTAAGTAGGCAAAGAGCCTCATTAAAGGTTCTTTTTTGATCTTAACGGATTTCAACTCTATCCTCGTTAGCTTAGGTGCAGGTAGTTTAACGAGTCGGCAGGCGTTAGACTAGGCAAACACATATATCTTTGAAACAGTTTTTATGGCAACACTATTCGTCAGGTTACCTAATCATGTCGGTGACGCCGTCATGACTATGCCGGCCTTAAACCTTTTAGAGGCCGCCGGATTTAAGCTTTACCTTATCGGCAAGCCTTTCGTCGGAGAGTTATTCGAGGGCACCAACCGCCGCTTCGACCCGATTGAAGGAAATTTGTTAGACGACATTAAACGCATTCGGGATTTAGCCGCTTCTGTAAAAAATCCCCGCGGTATCCTGATGCCGAACTCCTTCGGGTCCGCACTTCTTTTTAAGAGCGCAGGCATCCAAAGCACCGGTTTAGCCACTGACGGACGTTCCATTCTGTTAGAGCATGCCATTCCGGAGCCTCCGAGAATGCACGAAGTCGAACGCTTCTGGTACGTTGCCTACGAAGCGCTCAAAGCCATGGGCATCAAACCGCCATATACCAAGCTCACTAAGCGCATCAACATGAAGCTGGCTGCACGCAATGAAGCCGGCGCCCGCAATCTAGCCGCAAAAATCGGCTTGCCTAAACGCTACGCCATCCTTGCACCGATCGCCAAAGGCCGTCACGAAGGCAAAGAAAAATACTGGCGCCACTTCAATGAACTCTGCAAGCCGCTTCGCGACAGAGGCATCGAACCGGTCGTCTTCCCGGCTGCCGATGAAGCCGAAGCGGCTAAAGCTGCTTGTCCGGACGCAACCATCTATGAGCCGACAAGTCTCGGCAACTTCGCCGCACTTTGCGAAAAAGCAGCTATTGTCATCGCAAACGACTCCGGCGTAAGCCATATCGCTGCCGCCGTGGGTGCCCCTCAGATCACCATTGTCGGTGTTACGGACACCGACCGCACCAGTCCCTGGAACGAGAAGAACGTTATTGTGGGCCGTAAAGGCCGCTGGCCGGAAGTCGATGAAGTCATTACTGCCATCGATGACGTTTTGAAGACCAAAAATTAATTAAGATGTAACCTGATCCGAGGAGCTTTCAAGCTCCTCGATTCGCATCTGCTCAATACCTTACTTCACAACATGTTTGCGCAATCGCTTTGGTCCTTAGCCGCCGCGGCCTTCTTTTCCATGATGGCCGCTTGTGTGAAGTACTGCAATGATGTTTTCGGACCGCTGGAGCTGGTTTTCTACCGCTCTCTTTTCACGACTCTCTTCGTCTTTATTACCGTCTCTCTGAGAGGAGAAACGTTAAAGACCCAATATCCGATACTGCATCTTCGACGAGATGTTCTGGGTTTTGCTTCGGTAGCTATCTGGTTCTTTACGTTAGGGATGCTGCCGCTCGGCACCAACATCACGCTGACGTATTCAACGCCGCTCTTTTTAGCACTGAATTTTATTTTGCTGGCGCTCTGGAAGAAAGAACAGCCCGAATGGCCCCTGATCGGCTCTATTCTTCTCGGCTTTGTCGGCATTGTGGTCGTTATGCGTCCGTCTTTCCTGAGCGGGGATGCGGTCTCGGCACTTTTATGCCTCTTTGTCGCTTTTATTGATTTGTTCGGATATTGGCAAATCCGCTTTTTAGGCCGCGTGCACGAACCGTCCTGGCGCGTCGTCTTTTATTATTCTCTTTTCTGCACAGTGGGTGCGCTGCTGGGTATCCTCTTTTTTGAAGACGGATTCCACATGCCCAATACTCGTGCCGCCATTGCCGCCTTTCTGATGTGCCTGCTTGCCACAGGAGGAATGCTCGCCAGCACCCGAGCCTGGATCGGCGGAAATATGCTTCTGGTTTCCTGTCTGGGATTTTCTGCGATCCCCTTCTCAGAACTCATCGGCGTCTTCTTCTTTAAAAATATTCCCGACATGCTCTCTCTTATCGGTATGACCATTGTCGCCACTGCCGGGATGATCGCTACCGTCTACACCAAAAAGGCGGAGAAAGCCGCTTCTTCCTCAGAACAAAAGACTCGATAGCGGCCGACATTCTTGGAACTGCACGGTTAAATATCCCGTGTTTTTGCATCTATAATTGTTAGAAAATATTTCATTAACTTCCCAAGGGTCCCAAATGCAAGCGATTTCACTTTGGCTCGCTGCCGCTATTGTCATTTTGACAGGCTGGGCAATCGTTAAGAAGTACCAAGTAAATATGGTGCTTTTTATTGCCGGTCTGCTTTTGAACATCATCGGTGTTATGAACGGCGCGACAAACTTTCTTCCGAAGAATGCCACTGCCACAGGCCTTTTAGGCTTTGACTTCTTCGAACTCTTCCGCGCGATCTGCCGCACCCAGATTGCCGGCGTCGGTTTCATTATTCTTGTTTCCGGCGGTTTTGCTCAGTACATGAAAGACGTCGGTGCTTCCGACCGTTTCGTTACGGTTTGCGCTAAACCGATTACCTTATTAAAGAACCCGTACCTCATCCTCGGCTTAGTGTTCATCATCGGTCACTGCCTCGGCTTGGTGATTACATCGGCTGCCGGCTTGGCCATGCTGTTGATCGTGACGGTTTATCCGCTGATCATCCGCGTCGGCTGCTCTTCTCTTTCTGCCGCTGCCGTGGTCGCCAGCGTCCTCTGCGTCGGCTACGCTCCGGCCTCCGGCGTTGCTGTGATGGCTGCCGAACTGGTTCACCTTGACCCGGTTGAATATCTGGTTTCTTATCAGTTAGTCATGGCCGCTCCGGTCGTACTTGTAATGGCTATCACTCACGTGATCGTTCAGAGATACTTCGACAAGAAAGACGGTGTTCACGGTTATGTTGCCGACTTCGCCGAACTCGAAGCTAAGAGAAAAGAACTCGAAAAGACACCGCTCATCTATGCCTGCATGCCGGTTCTTCCGCTGGTTCTTCTCCTCATCTTCAACAAGATGGTTTACAAGACCATTACGATGAACGTTGCAACCGCCATGTTCCTTTCTTGGTTCGTTTGCTTCCTCGTCGACCTTCTCGTCAGAAGAGAAGCCAAGAAATCCTTCGACCTGTCCTTCTCCATGTTTAAGGGCATGGGCAGCATTCTGACAAGTACCGTCGGCCTGATCTTCGTTGCCGCCTTCTTTGCTAAAGGCCTGCAGCAGACCGGTCTCATCACCTACTTGATCGACGTTGCTAAGAACTGCGGCCTCGGCGTCACAGGCACCGGCGTTGTGCTTTCCGCCATCATCGGTGTGGTTACTGTTCTCACCGGTTCCGGCGTTGCTGCTTTCACTAGCTTGGCTCACGTCATCCCGGACGTTGCACAGCACCTCAATTCCAACGGTATCGCCATCATGCTCATGATGCATACTGCTTCTGAAATGCTTCGCGCACTGTCTCCGGTTGCCGGCGTCATCATTATCGTGGCCGGTTTTGCAAAGGTCAGTCCGTTTGCGATTATCAAGAGAACCGCGATCCCCTGTGTCGTCGGTTACATCACGATGCTGATTATTGTTTCCACCATCTTCTAATCGGCTGAAGCTCTAAAAAGCGAATCCCGCAGATTTCAAAAGTCTGCGGGATTATTTTTTATCGAAGAGAGCTGCCGAAGCTCGAAAGACTTCGATTAGCTTCTGAGGACGCGATTAATGAAAGCCTGAACAGCGTCGCGAGCCTGCGGAAGGTTCATCAATGTATGCGGTGCACCGGGCAGAAGAACGATTTCTGCATTCGGGTTGTTGGCCAGAACCTTGCCTGCGTAGCCGAGGGCTTCCGGATTATCTAAATAGCTGTTGGACTGGCTGAAGAACTTGTCGGTTGCGCTCATCACATTCAAAACCGGGAGGTTGTCAGGAATGTGGGTGTTGTGACTTTCAACGTGGTAGTTGTCTTCGCAGGACCAAGAGAAGATCATGCGGCCTTTTTCCTGAATCATTTTTTCGTCAGCTTGGTAGCGGGCTGCCGTTACGCCGCCTTCGCTCGTACCGGCGATGATGGCACGTCCGTCGAACCAAGGTGCGTGCTTAATTTCCATCATGGCCAAAGCCAGTTCCTGGGAACGCATCTTGTGGATGATTTCATAGTCAGCAGCCGGGACGGGAGAGGAGTAAGTCAGACGGTCTTCGGTCTGCATAGAGTCAGGAACAACAACCGCCACTCTCAAGGCATCAGCAAGCCACTGAGCGAAAATTTTTATCTGAGGATTGACACCGGAGCTGCCGTGGCAGAAAACCACTGCGGGATAGGCTTTGGTCTCTCCTTTGAATTCTTCTACGGTTCCGACTTTCGGAGCACCGCCGGCATTCGGCAAAACGACATAGGCATTCAGCCAAGTGGCAGCCAATGTCTCGGGAGTGTGAGCACGAACCTTGCCTTGAAGGGAGCCGGTATATTCAATTGCCATATAAGGACCTCTTGAGATTGATAATTTTATTAACGCTATTTTAGAAGCTCGAGGCCCAGAGCAGCTCAACTAAATCTGGACAAAATAACAGGTTTAAAGACTGAAAAAATAGGCACGTTCCCAAAAGAAACCATGCCCAAGAACTAAAGAGAAAATTAACTTTCAATTCGGAGTGCTTACTTCTTTTCTTCTGCAGAACTTTTATTTATTCAGCAAGCCGATTCCTTTCAGCCATTTCGAAACTGCAGGTGTTTCGTCATCCGTCGTGCCGAAAATCGTGAAGTGCGGAAGAAGCTTGTTGCCTTTGAGCAATGCTTCAAAGTCTTCGCTTGTATGCATTGTTCCGCCGCCACCGTCGGTGTTGTAGGTAGCAATCGTTTTGCCCTGCATCGGATGCGCTTTAATCCATGTCTGAAGCGGCATGGCTACATGGTGCCACCAAGTCGGGGTTCCGAAAATAATCACGTCGTACTTGGAAAGATCGACTTCGGGGGCCTTGATCTCGCGCACGATGCCCTTTTCCAATTCTTTCTTCACGACTTCGGTTGTCGAACGATAGGCCTCAGGATAAGGTTTAACGACCTCAACTCTGAGTTCATCGGCACCCGCCAAACGAGCAATGGTGTCGGCAATATTCTTTGTGTGGTTCGTCTTGGAAAAATATACAACCAAGATTTTCGGTTTCTTATCAGCCTGTGCATTGGCCAAACCAGAGACACCGACAGCAGTGCACATACTGAATAACGTAAAAGTTCTGCGATTAATCATTTCGAATCCTTTGTCATTTGGCTGACCTGGTTCATTGCATTCAGAGTCCGCGGGAATCCCAAGTACGGAAGCATGACTCTCAGTGCGTCAACCAACTGTGCTTTTGTTGTACCTTCGCGGAGATTGGCTCCGATATGACTGCGCAGCTGAGCTTCGCAGCCTCCTAAGGTAGCAATTGCACCAAACACAACGAGTTCTCGATCTTTGAGGCTTAATCCGGAGCGAGTGTAGAAATCGCCGAAGCAGAAGTCATACAGGTCGTTGACTCTGAGGTCATATTCATCTTTGGGGACCTGAGACAAAATCTGCTTCATGCGGTCGCCGTTGAGTTTCATGACCATCTGTTCTCCGGATTCTCTTCTGTTCTTATCCGTTACGGTCGTTGCCGTCGGCAGAGGCAATGAAATGTGAGCTTCTTTAAATGCATCGTTGACGCCTTCCATGGTTTCCTGGACGCGTCCGATTCCCACGTAGGGAGCGCATTGATAGACGATTTCTCTGATTTCGAGCGGCGAGACTTTGTCTTTGAGAGCTCGAAGAACAATCTTTTCTGCGGCTTCTGGAAGGGCTTGAGCCGTCACACAAGAGAGAAGCGCACAGTATTTTTGGAGGGGGCTGAGCGTTTCACCGCGTTCTTTTTGATTTAGGAGTCTTTCGAGAACACCGTCTAAATCCGGATCTTTTGCTTTGCTTGTCTTAGCTTGGGTTTCTTCGACAGAGACTCCGACTAATGCGGCAGCGGATGCTACAAGAACTGATCTTCTTTTCAAGGTATTGGTCATAACGAGCTCCTATTAAGTTAAGAATATTTTAGGGAGCTCGTTTTTTTATCTTTGCCTTGAATAATGCATATATTTGCCTAATCCTTTTGCAATTAAACAAGGCTTGCGCAAAATTACAGGTAATGTTTGCTTCTTTTTACCAATAATTAGCTATGAGCCGGAGACATCCTGAACGGGAGGCTTACCGAACAGGCGCTTATATTCACGATTGAACTGCTGAACACTTTCGTACCCCACTTCAAAGGCAGCGCTTGAAGCGTTATATGACTCGGTAATCATTAAACGCTTGGCCTCGTGCAAGCGAAGACGTTTCTGGTACTGAAGAGGTGTGAGCGACGTGACGTTCTTGAAATGGTTATGGAAGGTAGACGAAGACATGTAAACCATGTCCGCGAGCTCTTGAATACGGATTGGCTCCTTGTAATGCTGCTTCAGCCACTCAACTGCCTTGGAAACTCGATTGCTCGGCAAACCTCCGGTGCAAAGTTCTCTAAGGTTGCTACACTGAGGATCCGTCAAAGCAAAATAATGCAATTCCCGCTGAATACAAGGGAAAACGAAATCCATGTCCTCCGGGTGGTCGGCAAGACGAAGAAGCCTTAAAAAGCAATCTGAAATTTGAACCGGCGTTCTTGCGACGCAAAATGCATTGCTGTCTTCAGAAGGCGGAAATTCTTTCTTTCCCGAGATCTCTCCCATAATTTCAGCCAACAAAGCGCGGTCTAATTTCATAGAGGCGGAAACAAAGGGATGTTCGGGACTGGCGTTGAGAATACGATAGGAAGTCGGAATTTCCACGGATGTAACGATCATAGAGCCGCCGCCATACTGGTATTGGTTGTCGCCGACATCGACTATTTTTTCGCCCTGAAAAATCACGGCCATAGAGAGAGTGTAAAAGCAGCTTCGATTAACGGCGTCTTTTTCCAGAACGCTTACATTAAATCCGGGAATTCTTTTCCAACTGAGATCATGGGCTCGATGGCCTTCAATCGCCTGGTTTATGAATTTTTCTGTTATTTCTTTCTGTTCTGTATCTCGAGTTTCCATGGTTGTTCCTTTTGGCGATACAGGATTTCGAAGTGACAATCCGCCGCCATGATTGCTATTGTTACGCGGATTGAAAAGAGTGAAAAGACAAAAAACCGTTAGTCTTTTGCCTGATTCTGTTAAGTTTGCGAACTTAGAAACGAAAAACGCCCGATCTCGCCGATTGAAGCGCAAGTTGAACGCTTAAATTAGAAATTTCTAGCCGTCCTTTTATCTCTCAGAAAACTCAGAATTGAGAAATCCCGAAGATTTATCCCCTGGCTTTTATTAGTTGAACAACTTCTGATTAGAAGCTGTAGTGACTGCCGGAGCAAGCTTCCGCGATTTTCGCCCCTAACACGTTGTTGTTACGCATACAAGTCATCAAAGATGAAAAAACTGGTATTGGATTTTTTATTTGGGAGATCCTTTCCTCTGGATAATTCAGTACCACCTCCTCTCGAAAAGTTTGATAAGCAGCTCAAACTTTGTATGCCGAGAAAGAAGGGCCGGTGAACCGAAGTTCTATGAAAATAACGATTAAGCGTCGAGATATTGACGAAACAGTTGCCCAACCAAAAATCCTAGCAGTACTGGCGGAAAAGCGAAAACCCGACGCTAAACAGCTATCGGGTTTCCAAATGATGGCGTCCTCACGGGGATTCGAACCCCGGTACCGACCGTGAAAGGGTCGTGTCCTAGGCCTCTAGACGATGAGGACAATTTGTGAAACCCGGTCAAAAAACCAAGTTTCTAAAATCTTGGTGGAGGTAAGCGGGATCGAACCGCTGACCTCTTGCATGCCATGCAAGCGCTCTCCCAGCTGAGCTATACCCCCGAAAGAAGTGCGATATTACGGGACATTTTTGATCTTGTCAACTCCATCTGAGAAAATCGCATTCTAAAAAGTAAAAATTAGTTTCCGGCTCTCTGAGCAGCCCACTTCTCCATACCTTCGTTGAGGCGGGTAAGAACGCGCTCTTGGCCATACAGTTCCAGGGTTGCGTCGATAGACGGAGTCTTTTCAGCGCCCGTCACCAAAACGCGCAGAGGAATTGCAAGATGCAAAACCTTGACACCCTGCTCATCCATGATTTCTTTCATTAAGCCATAGATGTTTTCTTTCTTCCAATCAATGGAAGGAGCTCTGCGAACAAAAGCAGCCATCGCTTCAAAAGAAGCATCTTCCTTATCCTTGAGCTGAGCAGGCAGAGAAGAAGCATCAACCGGATTGTTATGGCAGAACAGCATTGCTGCTTTTGCAAGAGCCTGAAGGGTCGGTTCGCGGCTCTTCAGAAGAGCCATGACGCCGGGAAGATCCTTGACGAGGCTCAGATCACCACCGAGCTTCTCAATTCTCGGCTTGACGAGCTCCGCAAGCTTCTTGTCGTCATATTCTTTGATGTATTCGTGATTCAGCCAATCCAGCTTCTTCATGCTGAAGCGGGCGGGAGAACGGCTGCAGTCGGAAAGCTCAAACCATTCGGCCAGTTGTTCGCGGGAGAATTTTTCGTCATCCTTGTGGCCCCAGCCCAAACGAGCCAGGTAGTTGAACAAGGCTTCCGGCAGATAGCCCTCTTCGTCATACTGCAGGACGCTGACAGTGCCGTTGCGCTTAGAAAGCTTCTGACCGTCTTCACCATGGATCAGCGGCAAGTGTGCGAACGTCGGCAGAGGTGCGCCGATAGCTTTGTACAGGTTGATCTGACGCGGAGTGTTGTTGATGTGGTCGGCGCCGCGGATAACGTGGCTGATCTGCATATCCCAGTCGTCAACAACAACGGCAAAGTTGTAAGTCGGGATACCGTCGCCTCTCATGATCACGAGGTCGTCCAATTCGGAGTTCGCAACAGTAATTTCGCCGTAAACACCGTCTTCCCAGGTCACAACGCCGTCATCGGGGTTGCGGAAACGGATAACCGGAGTTACGCCTTCGGGAATGGGTTTACCAACACAGTTTTCAGGACGCCAGCGGCCGTCGTAGCGAGGTTTTTCGCCGCGGGCCTTCTGGGCTTCACGCATCTCATCAAGCTCTTCCTTAGTGGCATAGCACTTGTAGGCTAAGCCTTTAGCCAACAGCTGGTCCACCACTTCCTTGTAACGAGGAAGGCGATTCATCTGATAAACGACTTCCTTGTTGTCATAGTCAAGGTTGAGCCACTTCATTGCGTCCAGAATCACTTGAGTTGCTTCAGGAGTGGAACGCTCACGGTCGGTATCTTCAATGCGAAGAAGGAATTCACCGCCGAAATGACGGGCAACAGCCCAACAATAAATCGCTGTACGAGCGGTTCCCAAGTGCATCATTCCTGTAGGACTCGGAGCAATGCGAGTACGGACTTTTGTAAACATGGTTCTAAACTAATCCCGTGAATATTGAATTTCCCGCAAACGCGCGGGGCAAGCATAAATTTTGATTTTACCGCGTTAGAACCAAGCTGGATATGAGCAGTTCGACATCGGCAGCCGATAAAAACAAAGGCCGGCCAAAAATCGACCGACCTGAGTTATGAAACTGTACCTGTTAGCTAACGAATTGCCAGAGGATGAGCAATACAAACTGGCCCGAAAGAATTCGCAGGAACATCGCCAAAGGATAGACCGTAGAGTATGCAACTGCGGAAACGTTCTTCTCCGTCAGCGTGCTGGCATAAGCCAATGTGGGAGGGTCGGTTGTCGCACCCGCAATCATGCCCACAATGCTGTGATAGTTCATCTTGTAGACCTTGCGGGCAATACTTCCGATGACAACCAAAGGAATAATCGTGATGAACAAACCTAAGAAGGCGTAGAGCAGTCCGTTGCCTTCGACGATCGCATCAACGAACGGACGGCCTGCAGCTAATCCTACACTCGCAAGGAATAATGCGATGCCCATTTCTCGAAGCATCAGATTGGCCGAAGCCGTGGTGTAAGTGATGAGCTTGAAATTCGGACCGTAGTAACCCAGCAGAATCGCAACAATCAGCGGGCCGCCGGCTAGACCTAATTTCAGCGGAACGGGCATACCGGGAATGGCGATCGGAAGGCTGCCGAAAAGAATGCCAACTGCAATTCCGAGGAAAATAGAAATCAGGTTCGGATGGTCGAGTTTCTTTTCCTGATTACCGAGCTTGTCGGCCAAACGGCGAATCGAGCGTTCAGGACCCACGCAGTAAACCACGTCACCGATCTGGAAACGCAGATGCTGGTACGGGAAAAGGGTCATGCCGGCACGGAAGATACGTGTGATGTTCACACCGTCATAACGGCTGAGGTGCAGGTCGTGAACCGTCAAACCGTTCATGGCGCTCCTTGTCACACGAATATTGCGCGTTGTGATCGGAGAGCTTTCTGTGGCCAGATCAACATCTTTATCTTCAGCGCCGCAAAAAACCGTAATCGCGTCCTTGTTTTCAGCGGAAGCAACAATACGCATCACGTCGCCGACGTGGACCGTGTCCTTAGCATGAGGACTAATAATCGTTCCGTCATGCAGCAATCGAGAGCAGATAAAGGGACGGCCGATAAAGTTGCGGAGCTGCTCCAGCTGTTTACCTTCTAAAGCCGCATTTGTGACTTTGACGTGGAAGAAGATAGGGGCTTCGTTGTTTTCTTTTTCCGATTCTTCCCACATGCGGTCTTCTTCCTTGAGATCAATACGGAAGATAAAGCGCAGGCAGATAGACGTTGCGATGATGGCCACAACGGCGAGCGGATAGGCGCATGCATAGGCGACGGCAATATCTTCGCCTTTGTAATCCAGCATGTTTAATGCTTCCTGCGTGGCACCGAGACCCGGTGTATTTGTCACGGCACCGAAGTAAACGCCGAGCATCTGCGGCAGCGAAACAGTGTCCGAAAATGCGAAATAAAGACCGACCGTTACAGCCAAGCTCAGAAATACTGCTAAAAGCGTAAGCAGATTCAGCTGAACACCGCCGCTTCGGAAGGATGAAAAGAACGATGGTCCGACTTGAAGGCCGATAAAGAAAACAAAAAGAATCAGGCCGAAGTCACGAAGAAAATGAAGAACCGTCGTGTTTACGGTAAAGCCGAAGTAACCAGCCGCTAAACCGGCAAAGAGCACAAAAGTGACGCCGAGCGAGATTCCGAAAATTTTGATTCGTCCGAGCAGCAAACCGACCGTGATGACGATCGCATAAACCAAAAGAATATGCCCGACCGAATTTGAATCGCTCCACAAAGAAACGAGCCAATCCATAGTTTGAACCTTGGGAAGAAATATTTAATAAATCGAGAGCCTTACCAATAGTGATAAGTGCTCTCATAATGTGGAATAAATTTTAATTAGTTCTCGGAAAGAGAACCTTTATTTCCGAGGAAACATCCTATTGTTTTCCCTAGCAAACTTTAAACTTTTGAAGAGTTGCAGGCGTTTTCACTTAAGCCGGATTCATGATTTTGGACAGGTTAGGCTATTGATGAGTGAAAGCTGGCAGGAAAATCTCCTTTGCCGTTTTTATGAATTCTGTCAGAGCGTAACTTTGATATTTCCCTTGTTTCCAAACTAGAGAAACATTGTTTTGAGGAACATCGTCTCCAAGAGAAAAAAGCCGGACATTTCTGGCCATACAATCGTCTGCGATCGTGGATGGAACCAAAGCAGCACCGACGTTAGCCGAGATGAGCGCGGGAACCGTAAGAATGGATTGAGTTTCTAACACAACTTGCGGGGGTACCCTATGCTTCTGACATAAGTCGTAGTAGTACTGATTGAAAATCTGTCCCCTCTTCATAATGATGAAAGGCGTACCATCGAGCTCCTTAAAATCCACTTTCGGGAACTTCTCTTCAAGAGAGGCTTCGCCGGAGGCTCGTTTCGTATAAGGATGATTCGGCGGTAGGCCCACTAATACCTTTTCGCTGTAAATCTCGACAGACTCGAGAGAGGACGGAACCATCGAAGAAATAACAAATGAGCAATCCACCTTCCCGTTATCTGCAAATTCAGCAACTTCCTGAGTCGTCCCTTCCTCTATTCTGACAATCACGTTGGGATACTGTTTTTTATACACAGAGAGTATCGGATTCAATATTGTGGCCGTGCGATATGCTGTCGAACCTATTCTGACAGTCCCGCTCTTTAAACCTTTTCGATCTCTAAAAAACTGTCGGCATTCTTCATCAAGCTGTTGTATTTTTCTTTGGGTCTCAAGAAGATGCTCCCCTTCTTCCGTCAACTTCCAAGGACTTACGGATCTGTCAAAAATCACTATTCCGTACTCAGCTTCCAGTCTCTTGATGTACTGACTTAGTGCAGGCTGTGATAAGAACAATCTTCTGCATGCACCGATAACAGAGCCGCTCTCAATGATGGCTTCCAAGTGATGAAGAATCAGATTTCTCATGTTTATAACATTTTTGTTAATTAGACAAATCATAAATAATATTTTTCAAGTGAAGTAGCGAAACCTAGAATTTTTCTCAACAAATTCCTGTTTCCTCAACTTCAAAAACCATGTTTGATCTCATCATTCACAACGGAAGGGTCGTTGATTACAAAAACCATCTCGATCAAGTTACCGACATCGCTGTAAAAGACGGTCGAATCGCTTCTATCGGCACTGCACTGGGAAAAGCTAAGAGCCATCTCGATGCAAAAAATCTCCTTGTTGTCCCGGGAATTGTCGACAGCCATATGCATGCATCCTCCTGGTTAGGAGGCCCCGACAGCCTGAAAATGCTGGCTTTAGCCGGTGTTACAACTGCCATAGAAATGGCAGGCCCTGTGGACAGCGTTAAAAAATTCATAAAAGAAAACGGGACCGGATTAAATATTGGCTGTCTGGAACAGCTCAGACCCGGCGTCAATCTCAGCTCAAACCATCCTTCATCGCAAGAAATTCTTCGGGCCGTTCAAATCGCTCTTAAGAAAGGAGCCTTCGGAGTAAAACTATTGGGCGGCCATTACCCGCTTGAGCCGGAATCCGTGGATACGTTATTTTCAGTTTGCTCCGAAAACGGAACCTTTTTGGCGGTCCACGCCGGCTCCACGAAGCAAGGATCGAATATCCGCGGAATGGAAGAAATAATCAAAATAGCAAACGGGAGGAGTTTCCATCTCGCACACATAAACGCCTACTGCCGTGGTGCTGTACTTTCTGTGGAAGAAGAGATTCGCAAAGCCGAACAATTGCTCGAAGAACATCCTGAAATCCTTTGCGAAAGCTATCTCTCCCCAATCAACGGCTGTTCAGGAAAGTGTATCGACGGCGTTCCTGAAAGCGGAGTCACAAGAAACTGTCTAATTGCCAAAGGCTATGCACCAACCATCGATGGGCTGAGAGCGGCCATAGAGGAAGGCGCTGCCCATGTTCACGAAAGAGCCGATGGTGTTGTTGTCCTGACGAATAAAGAAAAAGGTTTGAAGATCTGGTCGGAAGCTCAGACGGATGTACCTATGAGTTTCGAAGTCAATCCGGCACTTCCTCGTTTCTTTTTCGCTACTCAGAAACGAAAAGACGGTAAGCACTTCCTAGTTGACGCCTTTTGTACTGACGGTGGCGGAATTCCTAGAAACGTCATCATTTCAAGCGGCTTCAGCCTTGTGAAATTAGGCGCCCTCAGCCTGCAGGAGTTTGTCTTCAAGTCCAGTTATTCCGCTACGAGGCTTTACGGTCTCAAAAACAAAGGACACTTCAGTCCCGGCGCCGATGCCGACATCACCATCATTGACTTTGAGCGTCAAAAGCCAATTCATTCTTTCGTAGAAGGCAAAGAAGTACTCGTCGATGGCTGCGTTAAAGGGCAAGGAGGCAAATTCATCACAACGCAGGAAGGATTATCGGCTTGCAAAGAATACGAAATCGAACCGTACCTCATTGATATCAAAGATATTTTTTCTTATCGCACTGAAAGATTTGCAAAAAATCAATAAAAATCCCATCACCCAAGGAGTTAATTATGTTGTGGATAGGCATCGCTATCGTTATAGGAACCTTTTGGCTCATTTATAAAAATTATGAAGCCCGTTTGGTTCTCTTCTTATCCGGCATTTTGATGACCGTCGTAGGAGTTTTTGTAGCAGGCTCCTCGGTCGGTTTCGGCCAAGCTATTGACGCTTTCGTAAAACAATTAACCAACCCTGGCTTAGTCCCCACTTACACGACCGTCATGGGCTTCGGGTACGTTATGAGCTACACCAAGTGCTCAGACCACTTAGTCAATGCCCTGGTACGGCCTTTAGCCAAAGTTCCCATGCTTGTAATTCCTGGAGCCGTCATCATCACGTGGTTTTTGAACATTGTTCTCCCATCTGCTGTCGGTATCGCTGCAGCTGTCGGCGTTCTTCTTATTCCTGCTTTAATTGCTCTTGGCGTTCCTCCGGTCATGGCCGGAGCTGCCGTTTTCCTCGGTACGTGGGGATCGGTTGCCAGTCCCGGCTTAATGTTTAATCCGCAGGTCGCCGACCTTGCATTCAAAGCCGGCGAAATTAGCTCCCCCGATGCAATGATCGTCATCATGTCTGAATTTTTCCCGGCTTTATGCGGTGCTGTAATTGCAGCCATTATCCTGGCCTTCCTTGCTGTTGCAATGAAAGAAGGCGTAGGAAGTCGTAAATTCTCAGAAGACATTACAAAGAAGGCTGATTGCTCTTGGGAAGTGAATTATCTCTATGCACTGATTCCTATACTCCCACTCTTCTTACTGGTTATTGGTTCTAAGCAAGTCGGCTGGCTGCCCACGAAAATTTTCACTGTCCCCTGCTGCATGTTAATTGGAACCGGCATCGGGCTTATCGTAGGCGTCGTAAACAAACTGAAAGCCGGCGATATCTCTAAAAAGTTCTGCCGCGGCTGCGGAGACGCCTTCTGTGACGTCGCCCTGCTCATTGGTGCAGCTGCTGTCTTTGCCTCCGGTATGAAATCTATTGGTCTGACAGGCGCTCTTGTCGATGCAATGAAAGGCTCTCAATCCATTGCAATGATTTCAGCAGCCGTCGGCCCGTGGCTCATGGCGATTGTATGCGGATCCGGCAACGCTGCGGCCCTGGCATTCAATGAAGTCATCACACCTCATGCTGCTGATTTCGGTATGACAGTTGTTCAACTGGGTGCCGTTGCGCAAGTTGCTGCAGGCCTCGGAAGAACAATTTCTCCTGTCGCCGGAGGCGTTATCGTTATCGCCAGCATCGCAGGTGTTAATCCGATCGACATTTGTAAGCGAACCTTTATTCCCGTTTGTGCGGCACTCGTCGTATTTACAGTCGGAATGTACTTATTCTGATTAAGTTCTTCCCCTAACAGTTCCGGCGAGTTCAACACTCTCGCCGGAATTTTTCGTAGGAGGAAGAAACCAGAAATTGATTTTCACGGTGTAACCGTTTACGTTCAATCCAAAGAACATTCTCAACCCTGGAACAAAATGAAGTTAGTAATGTGTACTAGGGAGGAACACAGCGGATAACTGGCCGACTAGTCGCAGGCAAAACTAGGAGAAAAACAGGCGGGTTAAGTCACTAGAGATTGCAGTGTTGACTCTTCCATACTTCACTCCTGCATTTACATCTTCAAAATCTGCTGCTTTTTAGTCAGAATGCTAAATATGAAAATAGCCGCAAACCCTGAAATAAAGGATGACTTGCGGCTACTTGAAATATGGCTTGGTGCACGATACTGGTTTCGAACCAGTGACCCCTGCCGTGTGAAGGCAGTGCTCTACCCCTGAGCTAACCGTGCGCTCCAGTGAAGCGAGATTCTACACGATTTTTAATTCTTTTTCTTACTCTGCTCCAGTGTCTTTTCTACACCCAGATTTGCAAGGAAATCCGCGCGTTCATTACCCTCGATTCCGTCGTGTCCCTTGACCCAGACCCATTCGATATCGTGCGGCTTTGCAGCTTCGTACAGCTTTTTCCAAAGATCTGAGTTCTTCACGGGAGAGCCGTCGGCTGTCTTCCAGCCTTTTTTGATCCAGCCGTATATCCATGCGGTCATTCCCTGCTGAACGTACTTGCTGTCCGTGTGGAGCGTAACTTTGCAAGGTTCTTTTAAGCGGCACAAGGCTTCAGTCGGAGCAGTGAGTTCCATTTGATTATTCGTTGTACTCAGTGCTCCTCCGCATAGTTCAAGCACATGGCCTTTGTATTTCATCCATGCGCCCCAGCCCCCGGGACCAGGATTGCCCTTACTGGCGCCGTCGGTCCAAATTTCTACTTCTTTCATCGATATATCTTTGTTACGTTGAATGCGTTCAGTCTTCATTCGCTCTTCGGAGCCGGCTGGCGCCCCAAGAAGAAAAACTTCTTGTTGAGAGCTCTTCCAACCAGCTTGCAGCCGGCCACTTCTTTAGTAGCACTGATCGCAAAAATTGCACCGCATTGCGGCCACCAGCGATCGCCCGCCTTCTCAATCCATGAGTCTTCTCGGCTCTGCGGAGAAGAAAATGTAAGGCCGTAACACCCGAAAGCGCCTCGATCGACATGGAATGAGAGCAAGTGCAGCCAATCTCGAATCTGGAAAACCGACATAAACTGCTTACCTGGCAGGAAAGTCTTTGCGCCGAAACGCTGCATTTTAAAACGCAGTCCCCATAGGCTCATCAGATTAAATCCGGTCAGGATAATTCGGCCTCCCGGAATCAATATTCGATAAACCTCTCTCAATAAGGCATGTGGATCCTCGGAGACTTCCAAAGCGTGCGGCATAACGACCAAATCGATGCTTTCGCTCTCAAACGGCATGGCCTCAAAAAGCATTTGCACAGGAACGCGATCATCCGTTTCCAAGAGCTGAGTCAGTGGCCGCAAAGTCGGTTCCGCAGCGACTTTGAGCCCGATCCGATTGTTCTTTAAAAAATCGATTCCGGTAGCACCCAGCTGCACCGCGTTATATCCGAAACAATCGGATACCAATTTGTCGTATTGGTTCTGCTCCCACCGAAGGGCATATTGACCCAGCGATGAAGAGTAAAATTTTTCGAGCGTTATTGTTTCGGCCATAAATGACTGACGTTTCGGACGATGACAATTGAAACACAATCAAATCGATCCGGAACGATTTTCCATTAAAGTGCCTGATAATTGTATCTTTATCCTGACTTCTGAGCACCACTCCGATGTTTCTTAGAACCTCTCTCCGTACCTTGGCTTTGTCTTTGGTTTTAGCGCTTCCGTTTACTTCTTACGCTTCCGAACCTCCGGAGAGTGAAATTGAAGAAATCGTGACGCCCGGCGCCGATGACGACGAAATCTATACGGTTTGGACACGTGTAAGAGACGGTTTCAAGATTCCGAACATGGAGAACTCCGTCGTTGACGAAAACCTAGCTAAGTACTCCAAGCGGCCGGATTACTTACAGCGCATGGCCAATCGCTCTCAAAAGTACCTGTACCACATCATTGAAGAAGTCACCGCACGCGGAATGCCGACTGAAATTGCGCTTCTGCCCTTCGTAGAAAGTGCTTTTGTCACGAACGCAAAGTCGCGAGTAAAAGCTGCGGGTCTTTGGCAATTCATGCCGGCCACCGGAAAACACTACGAACTTGATCAGACCATGTGGAAGGACGAACGCTATGACGTTCTGCAGAGCACGTCGGCCGCTCTGACCTATCTGCAGAGGCTGCACGATGAATTCAACGACTGGCCTCTTGCTTTTGCCGCATATAACTGGGGAGAAGGCAACGTTCGCCGTGCGATTAAACGAAATCAGTCCTTAGGACTTCCGA
This sequence comes from Parasutterella sp., assembly GCF_057870745.1. Classification (NCBI taxonomy): domain Bacteria; kingdom Pseudomonadati; phylum Pseudomonadota; class Betaproteobacteria; order Burkholderiales; family Sutterellaceae; genus Parasutterella; species Parasutterella sp. The sequence continues at coordinate 37,936 of NZ_DBMALT010000021.1, forward strand.
CAGACTATATGTCGCTTAGGATGCCGGCCGAAACCCGCAATTACTACCCTAAACTTCAGGCGATCAAAAACATCGTTCAGAATCCGAACGATTACGGCATCAAACTTCCGACGATTTATAACGAACCCTTCTTCGTTCAAATCTTCAAAGACCAGGATATTGACGTTAAACGTGCCGCGAACCTTGCCGGCATGAGCCATGAAGAATTCAGCACTCTGAATCCTTCTTTCAATCGTCCCGTTATTGTGGCTTCCCACAATCACTCGATGCTGATGCCGACGGATAAACTCGACCAATTTATTGAAAACTTGGTTGCCTACCGCACCAGCGGCAAGCCGCTTTCCAGCTGGACCACTTATCGAGTGAAACCCGAAGATACTGTGGCCTCTATCGCTCGTAAGGCACATATGACAGCAGCCGAGCTGCGCGAAGCCAATCAGATCCCGGCCGGAAGACGGATCAAAGCAGGTTCCCTGGTCCTCGTCAGTAAGGCCAGCGGACTAGGAAATGCTGAAGACATCGCTTCCGACACCATTGATGCTTCTTTCGCGTTAGCGCAGGACTACCGCCGCGTCACCTACCGCGTCCGCCGCGGCGACAACATGAGAAGTGTGGCACGCCGTTTGGGCGTTTCCCCGGCAACGATCATGAAGAGCAACAACCTGCGTTCGCAGCGTCTGCGCGTCGGTCAAACCCTTCGCGTCAATGTCCCGATCGTTACTCGTCAGACAACAACCTCCCGCCCCTCTACAACAAGGAGCACACCTGACACCCCGGTAGCCTCCACTAAGTTCTATGTCGTGCGTAAGGGCGATACCCTCTACAGCATCGCAAATCGCTACGGCATCACGGCTGCGGCTTTGAGAAATGCCAACAATATTTCCGGCAATAACATCGCAGTCGGCCAGCGTTTAACCATTAATGCCTCCGGTACCCCGACGAAACGTCATGTCGTGTTAGAGGAGGTTCCTGCAAAAGTACAGAAACAAGTCAGCAAGCGCCCGTTGGCCAAGAAGAAAACCTACAAGGTCAGAAAAGGCGACACACTTTTCTCTATTGCTTCGGCGGCGAATATGTCTGTCAATCAGCTGAAAAAGCTAAACGGCATTCGTAATAACAATCTCAAGGTCGGACAAACCTTAAAGTTGGCCCAATAGCTATTCGGAGAGATCTATTTTCGAGCGCAGTGTGCTTTAGTAGGCTGCGCTTTTTATTTGTTCGATTTCCGCTCGTAAAAACCCGAACGGGAAAATTGCCTCTTTTTGCGAAAAAAGTTCAAAAAAAGCAAACAAAATCAATTAAAAACAACAAAGGTCTACTAAAGAGGTACAAGGCTCTTAGGGTAATCATTACTATATAACCCCTCTGGTAATATTTATTTGTAACAAAAATTGACCGGATTAATCTACCTCGAAAGACTCCCAAATGTCAGGTATCCCAAACTGACAAATTCACCTCAAAATCCGATTAGGACATATTATGATTAAACATTCATCCGGCGGCATGAAGTTGTCGCGCCGTACCTTCCTCGAAGCAATGACTGCCTTAGGCGGAAGTGCGGCATTAGGTCCTTGGGCAAGTGCGCTTGCCTCCGATAATTTAGAAGTTTTCCAACCGGTCACTCCTCAAGATTTACTCAACAAGAACGTCAAAGTCATCAACACGTTCCATGACATGCACTGGCATGGTTCTTGCATTTTGAAAGCTCATGTGCAGAACGGCCGCGTTCTTGCTCTGACTTCAGCCGGTGATATTCCTTTGGAAGGCTGCACCGCAAGCGATGAAGATATTTTCCACATTCAGCGCCGTCCGTGCTTAAAAGGCCTGTCTGAAAGAAAAAGAATTTACGCACCCGATCGTCTGAAATATCCGATGATTCAAACCATTGAACGCGGAAACATCAACGGTTTCAAACGCGTTACATGGGATGAAGCTTTAGACAGAGCCTGCGAAGCAATCCTCAAAGCAAAAGAAAGACAAAAAGAGCTCGGATACATTCCTATCTGGGAGCACTCCAAGACATTGCTTCCGTACATGGGACCGTACCTCAACACTTACGGAAACATGTCTGCCGGCAACCAGCTCGACAGCAACTATGCCGGTATCGGTAAAGGTGTCTTAGGTCACCCAGCCTCTGACATGCTGAACTCCCGCTTCATTCTTTGCTGGTCGGCCGACTCTCAATCCACCTCTCCTCACCTTCCCTTCATCATGACGAAGGCTAAGGAAAGAGGCATACCTATCGTCGTCATCGACACGCGTTACACTGGAACAGTCGGTGCAATGGGTACAGGTGCTGACGGCATTCCGGCCTGGATCTGCCCGCGTCCTGAAACCGACTCTGCCACCCTTGCGGCAATGGCTAATACCATTTACCGCCGCAAACTTCATGACGAAGCCTATTTGAAGAAATACTGCTTCGGTTTCTACCCGAATGATTCTGTTGTCAGCCAGTCTCCGATCAATGATCCGATGACCGGAAAACCGTACAAAGGACAGCGTTTCACCGTTCCTGCCGGCGAGTCTTTCGTTGAGTACTTAGATTCTCTGCAGAAACAATACGGCGGCGAAGCCGGCGTTCTGCGCTGGGCCTCCGAGCTTTCCGGTGTTCCTGCCAAGACAATCGAAAATCTAGCCATTAAGTACGCCACAACAAAACCGGCCTGCATCTACTCCGGCGCAGCTTCCGGCGGCGCTCAACGTTCCGGCAACGGTCTCTACTTCTGCTGGCTGTCTTTGGCATTAGCCGCCATGACAGGCAACGCCACCGTTCGCGGCGGCGGTTTCGGTCCGCTCAGAAGAACTGACGGCATGGCACTGAAACTTGGTCCGGCACCTAAGTTCTGCGAAGCCAAGAAATTTGCTCCGATCCGCTTCTCTCTGTACATGCAGTCCAAAGTTCTGGAAACAGGTTTGGACAACCGCACCGCTCAGCAGCTTCGCGATGACGTATTGAGACTCAACGGCATTGACCTCGGTCCGAATGCTCACCTGGAAATCGACATGATTTGGAGAGGCGCCGGTTCAGGCGACCGCTTCAATCAGAGTTCTTCCATCAATCCGAAGATCCTCGCCTATAAGAACCTGAAGTCCATTATTTCCTGCGAACGAGTTCTGTGCCCGTCCGCTCGTTACTCGGACATCATCTTCCCGGTAGTCACGCAGTTTGAACAGAACTACTTCCACGGCGGTCGCGTCAAGACCGATACCAACGTCGTTCGTCAGCTGATCGATCCGATGTACGAATGCAAGACGGACAACGAAATTAATGAACTCTTTGCCAAACGCCTCGGTATTCCTTGGAGCATGAACGGCATGACAGACTTGGATGTCATGCGTCAGCAATGGGCCGGCGCCAAACTGCCCGAAGCCTATAAGAAGATTGATCCGGATATGAAGCTCCCGAGCTTTGAAGAAATGCTTAAAACAGCAAACCTTCAGCTGCCTGTTCCTCCGGAAGAAAGCATCATTCCGTCTGCAAAATTCGAGCCTGGAAAATTCCCGACCGATACCGGCATGATCAACTTCTATTCTCCGTTCCTCGCTTCTCGCGACCGTGTGGTTATGGGTGTACCGTCTGCACGCTACGTCAGGCCGCCGCAGGGCTACGAAGACATCATGGAAGGCAAGAAGAGCCCGGCTTCCGGCAGAGTCTATACCCTGCAGTACACAACTCCTCATCTGATTCACCGCTGCCATTCCGTCTACGACAACACTTCGATGCTGATGGATACGACTCCGCACGGCGTCATGATCAATCCTCAGGATGCTGCTCAGAGAAATATTCAGGACGGCGAAAAGGTCTATGTCTATAACGACATGGGCTGCACCAAGCTTAAAGCGATCGTTACCAAAGCTCAGCCGAAAGGCGTTGTGTCCATCACACAAGGCGCCTGGTACCAGCCGAGCAAGGACGAAACTTACGAAGCTTAGTTCGATGCGGACTACGACGGCAAGGCTGAAAAGCATGTCGTTCCTGTCGACGTCGGCGGCTGCATGAACGTACTCCTGACAGACCAAGATACCGGCGTATCCGACCCGGTCCTGAACAAGGAAACCGGCGACTCGTGCGGTATGTACGTCAACGGACTTCTTTGCGAAGTCAGCAAAACTCTGCCGAATTTCGGCTAATGACAACCGTTAGGAGAAAACATCATGACACAATGGGGTTTCTATTTTGACCAAACCCGCTGCTACGGTTGCAAGACATGCGCCGTTGCCTGCAAAGAATGGAACGAAGGCCGCAGAGGCGATGCCAAGATCAATGAACTAAAGGATTTGCCTCAGTACGAAACGCCTGAAAAATGGCAGGCCGGCAGTGACGAATCTGCCAGCAACCTTGCGATGCTGCGTAAATTCGACATGAAGGAAACATGGAGAAGAGTGACTTTCGCAGAACTCGGCGACAATCCTCCGAATGTTGAGATCGCTCCGCTCTCGATTTCCTGCAACCACTGCGAAAACCCGGCCTGTATCCCGGTCTGTCCGGTAAAGGCAATCACTAAGGAACCGGAGTTCGGCGCCGTCATCGTCGACTCTTCGAAGTGCATCGGCTGCGGCAGCTGCGCAAAGGCTTGTCCTTGGGGCGCTCCTCAGTATTACGAAGATCTCAGCAAGACTGCCTTTGATGATCCGAAACATCCGAAGATGACCAAATGCGACATGTGCATCGATCGCTTGAAACAAGGACTCAAACCGGCATGCGTTGCAGCCTGTATCGGCAGAGCACTCGAATGCGGTCCGATCGAGGAACTTAGGAAACGCCACCCGGATGCGACCATCACGGCTTTGGGTTTCGAGCCCGGCAACACTAAGCCTTGCATCCTCTTCAAATCGAGAACGTTTAATCCCGGAAGTTAATTTATGAATCAGGCACACATCTCGGAATTTGTCATTGCCTCAATGAAGGCAGAGACATTCGGCACTTGGCTGATCGAAGGCTTTAACACGCGAACGGTCAAGCTGCTGGATTGTTACTTCAATTTTGAATCTGCCTCCGGGCGGGAGTCTCTTATCGAAACGGCGAGGAAAATTCTCGACGACAATGAATTAGAAACCTTGCAGAGAGCTTGGTCTCAAGTTTTCTGCATCGGTCCGGGGTGTGTTCCTCCGGAAGAAAGCGTTGTCAAAACCGGTTTGTCGATGCAGGAACCGCGAGACATGGCGCTCGACTGGTACTATCGATTCAAGATAAAACCGGCGGCAGGACTCCCCGCAGACAACCTCGGCGTAGAGCTCTTGTTCCTGGGTCGAATTCTTTCTTCAATTCCGGAAGACAATGAAACGGAAAAAACGAACGTCCTCAAAGAGACCGAAACTTTTGTTCGAGAAAGACTTGCTTGGACAAAGGATTTTTATGTCTCGCTCGAAAACAAGAAGGACAACCCCGACTTTTCTCTGATTCTTCCTTTTGTAAGCTTAATCCTCGAGTTCATTGATGAACTTTCCGGATTTCTTTCAGAGCACTTAGAAAGCGTTTCTGAAAGCTAAGTTTCGCTTCTATTTGAAAAGGCTGTGATTCCTGTCTTTGACACCTAAATCGCTGGGTCCCCAGAGTGCTTTGGGCTTTAATTAAGTTTTTTAACTGTAAAACTCCCCTCCGGATTTTTATTTCATCTTTCGCTAAATCTGATAAACGGCGCCCAGAGCTTCCTTGTCCGTATCGAAGCGTGTCTTCAGACAGTGTGCAAGCTCGTTCTTGTCTGCTACGGGCGGCAGAGGAGTTAAATCTACGCAGTTCATGATCCGGCTTAGGTCTGTCTCTTCGTACAGGTGTATCGGTGTATGTGGATCATCATCTTGAGGTCGACGCAGGATTTGTCTTAACGGCCTATAAAGGGCCGGCTGTTCTTTGTCCAGCTGAACCGACAGCTTGGCGGTGTTGAGCGCCGCAAGTATTTGTTCTGTCGTCATTGGGCTGCCTGCAAGCTTGAGCTTCTTGCTTAATATTCGAAGCAGGATGAGAGCCAGAACGCAGATCAAGACCTGTGCTTCGATGTGTTCATCTGTGTAGACATACATCGGCCTTAAATTGAAGTTTGTCTTCATAATCCGGAAGCATTCTTCAATCTGCGCCTGCTTTTTGTATTGTTCGATAATCTCCCAGCCCGACAGTTCTTTCTTTTCTTCTGCCGGAAGTTTTACCCATTCCTTGTCGAACTCTCGAGAGTCTTTGAACAAATAGGCGTAATAACCGGCAAGCTTCTTATCTTTAGCGAGCTTCTTCTCGTTGATTTTCTGGGCTTTATTTTTCCCGGTCTCAATGTATTTTTTCCAACCGAATGTGGCCAGCGGAAGCTTGGCATGATGAGCAATAGCTTCTCTGGCTCCTTGCTCATGCATTTCAATTTTGAACATGTCTTCCCGATACCGTTTCTCGCTCCAGCCAATGACCATTCGGTAATTGGTTTGAACGACTCCGTCCTCATCGACGAGACTTGAAGGAATGATTTTTATCTTTCGTTCTTTTTCCTTATCCCATTGCCAGCCTGTGTCTTTAAGCCATTCATCTACAGAACCTTGCTTGGCTTTGGATAAGCTGTGCGCCAGCAGGAAGCCCTGATTTTCTTTGGTCAGCCGGATCAGGTTCGCATTCGTATTGAGTCCGTTGTCTGCAACAACAACGGCGTTTGTAATCTTGTAAGTTTTGGCGAGTTCGTCAATCGAGCACTTCATGGTTGTCTTCTCCGAGCTATTGCCCGGATAAACTCTGAAGTCGATGGGGATTCCGTCCCTGTCGACAACCATCACGATGGAGACGATCGGATCCTTTCTGCATTCTTTCGACGGTCCTCTCATGCGTAAAGAGCTTGTTCTGGCTCTTTCAAGCTTCTCAATGAGCTGTCTTCTCTCTTCAGGTGTGGCTCCTGAAGGAAGCGCACTGAGCTGCTTTTCTACTTCCATTGCCCACTGGTGCTCATCGTCCCAGACCGTTTCAAACCAGGTATTTGTTACGTCGTAAAAGACCACGGATAAATCACGCGGCATTGCTTGATTCAAAGCTTTATTCAGACCTCGCAGGATAGTTTTTTTGATCCGAGCGGCAAAGGAAAGCATCCGGTAAAGGCTTCTTAAATTAGTCTCGGCCAAGGAATTTCCGAGCCAATTCGTTTGAGAGCGGTAATGTTTCAGATGAGAGCTCGGGGAGACGATTCTGTTGACAACCGTCTGCCAAAGCAGTGCCTCGGCATCAAATTCAATATCGGTCTTGGATTGCTGATACCGGACCAAAGCTTTTAGTTTGAGAGTTTCATTCCAGATTGGCTTGAGGATGTAGTTTGCGTAACAAAGCACCGGCTCTCCGGCATACGGAAGAGAGGGACGCTTCCTCGGAATTTCCTCTAAAAGCTGCTTTGTTCTCTCGGTAGCTTGATTGGGTGCGGATCTTTTCTTTAGTTCAGCGCGGAGTTTCTCTAGAGCCAAAGGATCCTTAGCAAGTAACTCTGACTTACTTCCCAAGGCTTTTCCGATGCAGCCTTTTGTGGACTTTTTCCCGGACTTAGTCGTATAGACGATCGAATAGCCTTCGTAGAGCCGGTCTCCTCGGATTACTAAATACATAACGATCCTCGCTGTTGTGGACAACTAATTATACCACAATTCGCTGTAAATTCGCCATCATAAAATAATTTAAAGGGTGGGCTAAAGAAATTCGGAGTTCCCTTGTTGAGATCCCGAACTCCCAGAACATAGCTCCGGGATTTTTTCATTTTGAGAAAAATCTTTCGTAAATTTAAATAGTTGAAATTGACTCTAAGGGTAATTCCTGCTA
>NZ_DBMALT010000022.1:0-45518 GCF_057870745.1 Parasutterella sp.
AGAAACCGCCGTAAAATCAAGGTGACTTGGCCTACCAGATCGGTACGGGCGGTGGTGTGAGAGGGTGTTCGCTGGAACTCAGCGAAACCCTACTCGATTAGAAATGAGAAACGTTACTTCAAGTCTTCGGGAACTTTGCCGCCGTTTTCGGCAAGCTTCTGCATAACGGCCTTAATCAGCCAAACGTTCATCTGAGAATAGTCACCGCCGATAAGGTTTTCAGGGCAGCCGAGTTCTTTTGCCAGCTCTTTACGATTAGCTAAAGATGGGTCCATTCCAAGAAGCTTCATAAGGTCAACAATAGAAGTTTTCCAGTTGAGTTTCTGTGGGTTCTTGGCTGCCAAAGCTTCGCAGACAGCAGCGACGTCTACGATTTCGGGCGATCCTGCAGGAGTTTCGGCTGCAGCTGGGGCAGCAGCTACAGTTTCAACGGCAGCGGCTTCTACGGGAGAGACCGGTGCTTCCGCTGCAGCAGCGTTTTCCCCTGCAACAGCTTCAACGGCCTTGTCTTTCACAAAACCAAGTTTCTGAAGAATTGTATTGAAAAGTCCCATAATTCACTCCTTTATCAATGGTGTTGGCAAATCTTTTCGCGCCGATTTCTCCGCAGGATGAATGACGCCGGTAAGACTTTTATCATCAAACTGTAATTCAATTGCGAAAGGATGGGTTTGGAAAGCCACCATCATGAGCGCACCTGAAAAACTCGTTACATCTGCGCTGAGTCGGTCGTTCTAAAATTTCGACAGCATAAAGAAAAAGTATTGAAAGATGAAAAAATTATTAGTACTCTCCTGCTTGGCGGGCACCGTCTTGTTCTCCTCGGTCCCGAAGGCCGCAGACTTTGATCGCGTTTACGAAACAGGAACACCTCTGAAGGCGCCGCGCACGATGCCGAATTTCCGAGAGCTCAAGTACGCTCTAAAGATGCCGCAGTTTGATCTCAAAACTATTTACGGAACAGACGTAAATTTGTCGGATTACAAAGGAAAGGTGATCGTTTTAAACGTTTGGGCTACCTGGTGCCGCCCCTGCGTCGCGGAGATACCGGAACTGATTACAGCACAGAAGGCCTTTAAGAACTCTGATGTCCGTGTTATTGGAGTTGCTGTTGACGGAGGGAATGTGGATCTTAAAAAATTCCTCGACAAGATCCGTGCTTCGGGTTTTGAAACCTTCATTGACAGCAACCAGGCGATTCCCGGGAAGATGGGAGTTTCTGTGGTCCCCACCAATTTCATAATTGACGGCAACGGAAATTTAGTGGCTTACGCTGAAGGTTATCTGCCATGGGAAAATCCTCAGATTATTTCTTTCCTGAAAGAAATCGGCAAGAAATACGCGTCCGGTCCTTCTGCGGCTAAAAAGCCGGCCCAAGCCCCTGTCGGTTCCGTTTGATCTGTTTTCAAAATTAGTCAGTTTTAGGTTAGCAAACTTAAAGCTTACTTTAACTTTTTGAACCGAAAAGAGGCGTTTTGAAGCCCTAAAATGACAAGACTTCACTAACTTCCTTGTGCTTGTCATGAAAACTGCCCAGTCGTCCCGAATTCTTCAGCTCACTAAAGAACTTTGTGCCATTCCTTCCGTTAGCGGTAGCGTCGCAGAAGAAAACCGCTGTGCGGACTTCATTACGTATTGTATGTTTTGCCTTGCACAAAAACATCCCGGACGCGTGCGAGTCTTTGAACCGGTCTGTGAGCGGGACCCCCTCGAGCGTAAGGCGGTTTTCGGACTGCTCCGAGCCGCCGTTCCTACCGATAAAACTGTTGTACTGACAGGTCACTTCGATGTCGTCGATACGCAGAACTGCGGTGATAAAGTACAGACGGCTTTCGATTTAGAACGTTACACGGAAGCACTTCGTGAACAGCCTCTGGATGAAACTGCTCGGAAGGATCTTGAGAGCGGCAACTGGCTGTTCGGGCGCGGCAGTATGGATATGAAGGCGGGCCTTGCGCTGTTTTTGGCTTCCATGGAGGAGTGGGCAGATGACCCGACTCTTGCCGTCAATATTCTTTTTTGGGCGGTTCCGGATGAAGAAGCCAACAGTGCCGGCATGATCGGTTCGTTAAGAGCATTCCTGCATATATGTGAAGAAGAACATTTGAAAGTCGTCGCTGCTCTTACCGGTGAGCCTTGTTTTTGGACGGCGGAAACCAAGACGGTACCGGCCGTGCGACCTTATTACACAGGAACCACCGGCAAACTTATGCCGTTCTTCTACGCCTTCGGCAAATCCGCACATATCGGCAATTATCTTCACGGCTTCAGCGCAGCGCTCTTAATTAGTGAAATCGTTTGTCTGGCAGAAGCCGACACCGCTTTATACGAGGGTTCCGGATTGGATCTTTTAGCACCTCCCGCCTGCTTAAGTATGGAGGTGCACCGCAACGGTTATTCGGTCACTGTGCCTGAAGAGGCTTCCGCTTACTTTAATGTTCTGACCGCCGCAAAGAAACCGGCGGATGTCCTTCGTTGGGCTCAAATGACAGCGGCGCGGGCTGCCGCGCAGGCCAGAAGCAAACTGATGCGTGCACTGCTGTTTGCCCAAGATAAAGGTGCAGACTTTCCTGACATTGATGAGGTCAATGTTGTTACCTTCGGGATGCTTCAGCGGATGGCTCGCCAGAAGACGGGGGAATCCTTCGAAGAAAAAAGAGATCATTTTTATCGCTCGCTCCCTAAAGATCTGGACATTCGGGAGGCGGCCCTGAAAGAATGCTCCTGGCTGTTTTTACAGGCTCAGATGCCACGGCCGACAATTGTAGTCGGGTTCCTGCCGCCGTACTACCCGGCTCGGCTGAATCGTCGACAGTCGCCTGATGAGCAAAAACTTAGAAAAGTGATGGAAGAGATGACGGAGCAGGCAAAAGTCTTGAGCAAAGACGAAGCAGTCCGTCTGCACGAGGTTTTCGGGGGCATTACGGATTTGTCCTTCCTAGGCTTTGAAGAAATGAGAGAAGGGGCCAAACAAGTCGGCGAGAACATGGCCAGCTGGAAGAAACTCTTTTATTTGCCGACCGATCTCCCGGGCGCCTTGGATATTCCGATTGCCAACATGGGGCCGGCAGGCCGAGATGCGCACCGAAGCACCGAACGTTTAGAGCTTGATTACTCTTTGAACATTGCGCCGAAGCTTTTGGCCGAAACGATTCAAAAGCTTTCCTAAAAAAGAAGGGACGGCTTCCCGAGTTTGATAGTTATTTTTGGGCCAAAGCCAGACCAGATCTGAGTTTGAGCCAAAAAATTTTTACCGTTAATGTAGTCTAAATGTAGCACTATATGATATAATTAAGAGTATCTCAGTCTTGGAGGGTGACAATGCCTCTGCACGTTTCAATCGTTTCGGTTAAGAATTACAAGTACATCCGTGTTTATTCAAGCTATCGAAATGAAAAAGGACAGCCTCGCTCCAGACTTATTGAAAATCACGGGCGGCTTGATGCTGCACTGCTCAAGGATCCTCAATACGTTGAGAAATTAAAGGAGCGTATTGCCAAGGAAAATCAGCTTGAAGCGAGCACCAAAGCTCAAGAAGTAGAAAAACAAGCCAAAGAGAGAATGGATAAACTCTCCCAGGCAGCCAAGGGACTCAACGACAAGCCCGGATGTTTTAAGACTTACAACGTCGGTGCCGCACTTATCAGAAAGGTCTGGTCCGACTTGAAGCTGCCGGAGATGTTTAGGCACCTACAGCGAAGCAGAAAGATTGAGTATTCTTATGATCAGACGGCTTATCTGCTGACAGAGCAAAGACTGCTGCAGCCGACGAACAAATTGAGAAGCTTTGCCAATCGCTCCGGAAGCATTATTGATCACGCAAAAGTCGATCACCTGGAAGATTTATATAAAGTTCTGGATCTCCTCCAGGAAGATAAGGCCACCATCGTGAGGCATCTGAACAAAGAAATCCAGAAGAAAACCAAGAGAAAGGTAACGGCAGCTTTTTACGATGTGACCACCTATTCCTTTGAGAGCCGCTGCGTATCTGACTACAAAGACTTTGGAATCAGCAAAGATCATAAAGTCAATGAAGTTCAGGTTGTTCTCGGGTTAGTCATGGACGAAAACGGCATACCCATCGACTACGAACTCTTTAACGGCAATACCAACGAGTTCGGGACAATGGTTCCGTTAATAGAAAAAATAAAGAAAACTTATCACCTCAAGCAGCTCATTGTCGTAGCAGACCGCGGTCTTAACAGCTGTCAGAATCTGTTTGATCTTAAAGATATCGGCTGCGATTTTGTTATTGCTCAGAAATTCAAAACTACTTCCGAACACTTGAAAGAGCAGATCCTGGACCAAGAAAACTGGCAGCAGTTCGTTTACAACGATGATGGAGTAGAGACTTGCCGATATAAGACGTTAGACGTAACGCAAGAGCTGCACGAGATGAGAGAAAGTCCGACGACGCATCGCAATTACAAGACGTCTAATGTCCTTGGCACTATGAATCTCAAATGGGTTGTCTCTCATAGTCCCTCGAGAGCCGCAAAGGATAAAGCAGATCGGGACAGAGCCATAGAAAAAGCCAAGAAGGCCGTCGCGGATCCTAGCCGACTTAAAAACAGCGGTTACAAGTCTCTCGTCAAAGTGCCGAAAGGCAAAGGCTCTCCCACAATTAACTGGGAGAAGATCAACGAACAAGCGAAGTGGGACGGTTATTACGTAATCTGTACCAATTTAAACATATCTCCGCATGATGCTACTGCCATCTATCGAAAGCTCTGGCAAATAGAAGACTGCTTCAGAGTCAGTAAGACATACCTCGAGGCTCGTCCCTGCTTTGTCTGGACCGATCCTCACATCTACGGTCACTTCCTGAGCTGCTTTATCAGCCTAGTCATTGAAAAGTACATGCTTTATACCTTTAAGAACGAACTGGGCAAAGAAGAGATAACTCACGAGAAGATGCTGGAAGCCTTGAGGACTGCTGAGGTCGTCTATGACGATATCAACCCTCAGGTACCCTTCTATATGAGGCTTTATGAGGTCGGTTTATTTGATCGGATGTCGGCACTGTTTAATTTGGAAATCCTTAACCGAGTTGAGAATCCGTCAGCCTTAAGGAGGAAACTGCATTTGCCGCTAACAAAGGTTGTAGCTACTCCGACGTAAATTTTAAAATTCTGAGAAGCCTGATGGATTCTAGCTTCTCAATGGATAAAGCTAGAGTCCACTGTCAAACTCGGGAAACGATTCAAAAGCTTTCCTAAAAAAGAAGGGACGGCTTCAGCCGTCCCTCTGGCGATTCAGTGCTTAATTATTTTCCGAAGGTGTCCTTCAGAGCAACTGCAAGGTTGAATACCAGGTTGTCCGAAGTGAAGTCCTTCTGATCAGCCACGTAATAACCGTTTCTTTCGAACTGGAAGCGGTCTTCGGGTTTGGCGTCTTTCAGAGAAGGCTCAACGTAGGACTGCATCACAGTCTTACTGTTCTTATTAATGAGCTCACGGAAGTCCACTTCACCGGCATCGGGTTTCGGAACAGTGAACAGACGGTCATAAAGTCTGATCGTTGCGGGAAGAGCATCTTTAACACTCAGCCAGTGAATGGCAGCCTTGGTCTTAATAGAGTTGGCGCCATCGGTACCGCTCTTGGTTTCCGGGAAGTATTCAGCGTGGACGGCTGTGATCTTGCCGTCCGAATCTTTTTCTACAGAGGTGGCCTGAACGACGTAGGCGTGACGCAGACGAACGGGCATTGCCGGTTTGTCAGCAGTTGCCAGTGTCAGGCGGCGATAGCCTTTGGGCGGTTCTTCCGCGAAGTCGCTTCTTTCAATCCAAAGTTCTTTTCCGAAGGAAAGCTTGCGAGAGCCGCGTTCCAGACGCTGAGGGTGATTGGGAGACTCGAATTCTTCGACCTGATCTTCCGGATAGTTATCAATGATGAGTTTGATCGGATCCTGAACGGCGATACGACGATCGGCTTCAGCATCAAGCACATCTCTCAGAGAACCTTCGAGAACAGAGTAGTCGATCCAGCTGCCGGTCTGTTTAGAAACCCCGACGCGATCGCAGAACAAACGCATGGCTTCGGGAGAATAGCCGCGGCGGCGCAGACCGACGAGAGTCGGCATGCGGGGGTCGTCCCAACCATCGACGAGGCCTTCTTTGACCAAGGCGATCAGTTTGCGTTTGCTCATGACCACGTAAGTCAGATTCAGACGATTGAACTCGTACTGATGCGGAAGCAGGAAGAAGTTCGGTTTAACGGTTGCGCTTAAAACGTCCTGCAGCAGCGGAGTGAAAACTTCCGGTTTGGCAGCAACGGCGTTCACGATGGCGTGCGCAGAAGCATCGTTCAAATTTTCGGGATTGGCCTTGATATCAGCTAAGAGAGAAGCGAGTTCTCTTTCTGTTTCGGTCTGGCCGAGTTTCCATTTGAATTTGACAGCAGCTTCGGCAAAAGGCTTGATTTCTTCGAAGCTCTTTTTCTGGAGGTCTGCCAGGACGGCTTTTGCTTTTTCAAAGAGCGGAGCGCGGGTAATGGGCACGGATCTTTCGGTTGCCCAGTTATAGAAAGCGCGCTGATCTTCAAATTCCAACGTGCAGATTGAATGAGTAATGTTTTCCAGAACGTCTTCGAGCGGGTGAGCGAACGTGTACATCGGGTAAATACACCATTTGTCGCCTGTACGATGATGTTCGGCAAAACGAATACGGTAAATAGCCGGATCACGAAGATTGATGTTGCGGGAGCTCATGTCAACTTTAGAGCGGAGAACCATGCTTCCTTCCGGATGCTTGCCTTCCCGCATTTCACGGAAGAGGCGCAGACTTTCTTCCGCCGGACGATCCCGAAACGGAGAGTCGACGCCGGGTGTGTGAAGTGTGCCCCGGTTTTCTTTAATCTGTTCAGCCGTTTGTTCATCGACGTATGCCAAGCCGTTTTTAATCATATGCTCGGCAATCTCGTACATATAGTCGAAGTAGTCGCTGGCGAAGTAGAAATTGGTTTCTTTGGCATCCTTCCAGTCGAAGCCGAGCCAGTTAACAGAGCCAAGAATGGAGTCTACGTATTCCTGGTCCTCTTTAACCGGGTTAGTATCGTCGAAACGCATGTGGCACCGTCCGGCATAGTCTTTGGCTAGACCGAAATTCAGGCAGATACTTTTAGCGTGACCGATGTGGAGGTAACCGTTAGGCTCAGGAGGAAAACGAAGCCGAACTTTTGCCTCATCGATCGGTCCTTCCATCTGCTCCGTGTAAGTGCCGGGATGTCCACACCAATGCCTGGGATCGTTTACCCCTTGTTTCAAGTCTTCGTTAATAATGTTGCGAAGAAAATTAGTGATGTGGCTGCTCTGAGCCTTTTCTTTGTTTTCGGTCATCGCTGTAGTAAAAAAGAGAACTAATTTTTCTATTCTACCTTTCTGTGTTTATTTGCGCCGAAAATACGAGGTTCTCAGCATGCGTTAGATCAAGAAGAAGAGAAGAAACATCGAAGGAAGAAAAGTTCAGGACGTGAAAAAATACAAATTCGCGAAGTATTAGGGATAACGAGCATTAGTCAATAAAGAAGTTTCAAGTATGGAAAAATCAAAATCGAGAGAAAATTACCCTCAGTTAACTTTCCATATAAAAAGACTTGGTTCTTCATTTTTAATTCTCATAACTTAGTTTACATTTTTATATATTTTCTTAATTTAATAAAAGAATTAGGCAAAAATATGTTTTTAACTAACTAAAAACCGAACTATTAATCGCATTTGGGTTATTTATAAAAAGATGAAAATTTGTACGTAAATAATTTCGGAAATTCAAGAAGATAGAGTCTACAGAGGAGGTTCGAGAATCTAAGACATTTGTCTTATAGGATTAATCTTTCTTAGGGATTACGATCGAGGGCAGTTAAAGAGATTACAACTCTTAACAATCCCCAATAACCTAAGGACAAGAAATTAAGATGTCTGACAAAATCGTAAATCTGTCCGTCTCTCGACGGGCACTTATGAAAGGAGGAGCTTTGGCTGCAGCCGCTGCCGCTTCTCCATGTCTTCCGAACTTGGCGTTTGCCGAACAAATTAAAAAACTCGAACAGGAAGGTTGGACAAAACGTCCCGTTGCCTGCACGATGTGCGGTGCGTTCTGCGGTCTGATTGAGATGCGTAAAGAAGGTGAGCCCGTTTCCGAAAAAACTGTTCGTATTTTCCCTAATCCGGGACACCCTCAACAGGGCTACTGCGGCCGATCCGCTGCAACTATGTGGGTTTGGAATCACCCGCTTCGTTTGAAAAAACCTCTGAAACGTGTCGGGGAAAAGGGCGAAGGAAAATTCAAGGAAATTACATGGGATGAAGCGTTGGACGGCATCGCCGGTCAGCTTAAAACGATCGTTGAAAAATATGGAGAAAGCAGCATTGCTTCAACTTCCCATACTTTCTCGGGCTTCAGCAAGTGGATTACGCTACCGCTGGGCTCTCCGAATAGTATTGGCCATGCTTCTTCCTGCAATGCGGGTGGTATCAGCGGTCGCCAGTGGGTCTTCGGAAAAGGCTTTGACGGTGCCGGCAAAATGGAGCCCGATTACGCCAACTTGCGTTATTTGCTTCTTATCGGCCGTTCTATGGGAGCCGCTATGGGAGCGCTCCATACTTTGAATGTTGCTCGTGCAAACGGGGCCCGTGTGGTTTCCATCGACCCGAGGATGCCGGACATCTCTTACGGTGATGTGGACTGGGTTGGTATTCGTCCCTCGACGGACGCTGCTTTCGTGATGGGTCTGATTAACCGCATGATTCAGGACGGTACAGCCGATTTTGATTTCATTCAGAAGCATACCAACGGCGCTTATCTTGTCAGAGAAAACGGTCATCCCTTGACTCAAGCTGATTTCGTCGCAGGCGGGGATAAAACAAAATACGCCGTTGCCAATGCTGCCGGAGAAATTTCCTTCCGAGGACTGAAGAAAAATGAAACCGGAGAGATGGTTTTTGACGAAGATCCTTCTTTCAAGGCTGTCCTTGAAGACGTCGCTCCGGTCAAACTTGTTGACGGGATCACGATTCCCGTT
Source organism: Parasutterella sp. (assembly GCF_057870745.1). NCBI lineage: Bacteria > Pseudomonadati > Pseudomonadota > Betaproteobacteria > Burkholderiales > Sutterellaceae > Parasutterella > Parasutterella sp. The sequence continues at coordinate 9,019 of NZ_DBMALT010000022.1, forward strand.
AAAACCGCTTTTGAAGTCGTCAAAGAGACAGCGGCTCCTTACACACCGGAGAAAGTATTTGAAATCACCGGCGTTGAGCCTGGCATCCTGCTCCGTATCGCTAAGGACTTCACGAACCTAAAAGGCGTGATCGATGACGGCTGGTACACCTCTAAGAACGGAACCGACGTTCAGCTGTATCAATTGATCTGCATTGCCAACGCGATGAACGGCAATATAGATATTCCTGGAGGTTTGGTTGTAACAGTCGGGGCCGGCCTCAAGATCCCCAGTGTTTCTGCAGGCAAAGGTCCCAACGGCGAAACTTGGCAGATGGCTAAAGAAAAGCGCATCGACAAGATCGTTTATCCGGAAGCATCCGCAACTTTTAAGGTTGCGCTCCAGGCTGCTGTTACCGGCAAACCTTATCCGATCAAAGGTGTTTTCTTCGTGGGAACTACGATGTTCCATCGTGAGGCCAATTCTCAAGAACTTGCAGAACAGCTTAAGAAGCTTGAGCTTTGTGTCGTTCAGGATGTTCTTCCGCAGGAACTGGTTGACTATGCCGACTACGTGCTCCCTGCCACATATTTCATGGAAAGAAAAGAGATGGCTGGTGTTAAGTGGGCGCTTGACGGCTCCATTTATCTTTCCGACCCAGACCTTACGCCGCCGAAAGGTTGTGAAGCTCGTCACGACGTGTGGATCCTTTTGGAAATTCTGAGAAGAGCTTTCCCGGAAAAAGCAGCGCGCGTCGGATACAAGGAATGCAAGACGGCCGAGGAGTTCAATAAATACTTTGATGCCTTTACGAACAAAGGTTTTAATAAGTTCCTGGCACAGTGCGAAAGCCAGAAACCGGGCTGGGCCGCCAAGATCAAGAAGGATATCGAAACACAGGGCTGGTCAACGATCAAGACAAAGAAATACAACCAGTACCCGTATCACAAATCTTTTGGAACACCGAGCGGCAAGGTTGAAATCTATGCCTTCCAGAGCTTCAAGAACGAAGCCTACGAAAAGGCCATTGCTCCGATTTCCGGTTACATTCCTTCGCCAGCGTTCACCGCACCGAAGCAGAACAGCAATGAGTTCATCCTGGCTTCCGGAAAGAACTGCGTCACCTGTTCCGGCCTGAATATGTTTACGCAGCCCACTCGCTATTTGGGCGACAGAACCGTTTGGATGAATCCGGTTGATGCACAGAGACTGGGTATTAAAAACGGGGATATGGCCGAAATTGAAGGTATCGATACTAACTATGTCGGCCAAGCAAGAATTACCGTCACCAATAAGGTTGTACCGGGTGCAGTTTTTGCCTTCGGTTTCTCCGGAGGCAACAGAACTAAGCACCTTGTAAACGACCCCGAATACCAATTTGTGAAAGAAGGTATTAACTCTCATTGGTATGCGACAGGTTATGCGCAGCCGGTCTTCGGCAATGTTGCGAATAACAGTTCCGTGCGCATTAAGAAGGTAAGAGACTAAATCATGGTTCAAAAGAAAAAACAATTAGCGCATCTTTTTGATGCCACACAATGCATCAGCTGCGGTGCCTGCATTTTGGCCTGTTCTCAGACCAATTTCCCTGAAATGCACAACCAGAGCATTCCGGGGAGAAACTGGCCCGCATCCAATATTCGTATTTTCCGTTCTGAAGAACGTCGTCCGGTCAATCTGCTGGTTCAGTGCCAGCAGTGCGAAAACGCACCTTGCGTTAAGACTTGTCCCTTTGGCGCGAACTATTACGATGAAAACGGTCTTGTCAGAAATGATCCGGATAAGTGCGTCGGCTGCAACTACTGTATTGCCAGCTGCCCGTACGACGCTCGCTGGAGTCATCCGATCACGGGTCTGCCGATGAAATGTATCAGCCCGGGGTGCATGGAGATGATTAACGAAGGCAAGCAGCCGGCTTGTGTTCAGGCGTGCCCCGCGGAAGCCCGTCTCTTCGGAGATATTTTGGATCCACAGTCTGAAATCTCTAAAAAGATTGCTTCCAGCAGAACCGAGCTTCTCATGCCGAACAAAGGCACGAAACCTAACTTCTTTGTGGTGGTGTCCAAATGATCGAATTAACTTCTTTTACTCCTCAGCTCCAAGCCGCTCATTGGGGGTGGACGATTGCCATTTTCCTTTGGCTCGTCGGTCTCGCCGGTATGGGATTTTTTCTGAACTACTGGATCAGACAGAAGAACTTTGTTTATCTTCTGACGGTTTCAGGCATTCTCGGAACGCTCTTAGTGGTCAGCCACTTGGCTAGGATGCTTAATCTTCCGTTTGCCGTTTTCAGCGCTTTAGCGGACTTTTCCTTTAATTTCCAGTCTTGGATGTTCATCGGCATTTGTCTGCTTTCGCTGCTGTGCATCGGTTCCGTGTTCTATTCCATGATCTGCGCCAAGATTATTTTCAAGAGTGAATACTGGCAGAACATGACTAAGTCCAATTGGTTCAACGGAATTTTTGCTGCGCTGGGCGTTTGCAGCACGATTTATTCCGGCTTCCTCTTGACTCAGGCCGTCGGCATCTCTCTGTGGAATACCGCTTTGATTCCGCTGCTTTGGATCATGTCCGGCATGGCCAGTTCCATCGGCTGTATTGAACTTTTCATGATCATGAAATGGATCGATCCGGATACCGTTCGCTGGAGCAGAAGAACTTCCTTCTGGGTTGAAGTTGCAGAACTGTTCACCATTTTTGCCTTTGTCCACGTTGCTTTGGGTTCCGCGCTTGCCGGTGCCAGAGCCGGTGCAGAAGCTCTGATCAGCGGTCCTCATGCCGTGATGTTCTGGGTCGGCGTGATTATTCTCGGTTCTGTCGTGCCTCTGCTCCTGAATCTGCTGACACGCAGCCATAAGATTTTGGCCTGCAGTGCGATCCTCGGCATCATCGGTGCGCTCCTGCTGAGAGCTTCCATCCTCTTCTCCGGATACTACGATCCGATCATGTTCTAAGACTTGGCGCCGCCTCTCAGGTCTGGAGGCGGTAATTACTTAGTTGCTCCTTGATGCCAAGCGGCATCTTCGAAGGGCTGTCTTCGGGCAGCCCTTCGCCTTACTGGCTTGGCTGTTCTCTTCGCAAATGAGTTCTAGAAGAATTAGAGAGCCCGAATACATGCCCGAAGAAACGGCCTGAAATCGTTCTCCTTCCAAAATCGATTAGATGTCCCTGTGTCGGTTGTTTGGAGAAGATCTGTGAGAGAAAGAGGCTTTCTGAAAAGGTATCCAAAACATTGGATTTTAACCATCACAAGCTTCCCGAGCCGGAACAGAAGACATGTTTGAGTCTTATGATTCTGAGAGAAATGTGATTGCTATTGGAACTACAGAAAATAAAATTCTCGCCCCGATTTTCAATCGAGAAGCGGGAACTCCTTGTCCGTGGACACCCTCTCCGAAAAATCGAAGAACCCTCACGATGCTGTCGTATCCAATCATGGACACTCGGCGACAGGCGACAAATTTTCCGCTCTAGACTAGAGTTTCAGATTAACAAAATCCTAGTCAGAGCGCAATGTTTAGTCTTCCTTGAACGCTACCTCGCGGCCTTTCTTAATACTCGGTAAGAGGATGAGCAGCAGCAGGAAGATGGCCATCATCAATAGGACGAGAGAGATGGGACGCGTAAAGAAGGTCGATGGGTCACCGCGAGAAAGAAGCATTGCTCTTCTGAGGTTTTCTTCCATCATTGGTCCGAGAATGAAGCCCAGGATCAATGGCGCTGGTTCACATTTCAGTTTTGCAAATAGGTAGCCAAGTGCACCGCAGATTATCGTGATGTAGACATCAAACGGATTGTTATTAATGGAATACACGCCGATACAGCAGAAAGTCAGAATCATCGGATAGAGCAAGCCGTAAGGAACGCGCAGCAACTGAACCCAAACGCCGATTAAAGGCAGATTCAAAATCACAAGCATCAGGTTGCCGATCCACATTGAGACAACTAAGCCCCAGAAAAGTGTCGGATTAGAGCTCATGACCTGAGGTCCCGGCGTGATGTTGTGAATCATCAGCGCGCCGATCATCAAAGCCATCGTAGCGTTGCAGGGAATGCCGAGCGTGAGCATCGGAATGAAGCTCGTCTGGGCGCCTGCGTTGTTGGCAGATTCCGGACCGGCAACACCGGCAATGTTGCCTTTACCAAACGGAGGATTGGCGTTTTTGCCGCCGACTTTCTTCTCAAGCGTATAAGAAGCAAAGGAAGCGAGCAGAGCTCCGCCGCCGGGAAGAATGCCGAGGAAGGAACCCAGCAAAGTGCCGCGCGTGATGGCAGGCGCGGCTTTGCATAATTCTTTTCGGCTCGGCCAAATGGAGCCGACCTTTTCTGTAATGGAATCGCGCGTTTCGCCTTTGGACAAATTCACGATAATTTCAGTGAATCCGAACAGGCCCATAGAAATGGCGACGAAATCGATGCCGTCCTGAAGTTCGGCAATGCCGAAATCAAAACGGAAAGTTCCGGAATTGACGTCTGCTCCGATGATGCCGAGAAGCAGGCCTAAGATGATCATGGCAAAGGCCTTCAGTACAGAACCGTTGGCAAGCACAACGGCGCCGACAAGACCCAGAACCATCAGGCTGAAATATTCGGCCGGACCGAATTTAAAGGCAAGTTCAATCAGAGGAGGTGCGAAAGCAGCGACCAAGATCGTTGCAAAGCAGCCTGCAATAAAAGAGCCGATAGCCGCAATGCCGAGCGCGGTGCCGGCTTTGCCGTGACGCGCCATCTGGTATCCGTCTAAGCATGTGACCACCGAAGCCGACTCGCCCGGAAGGTTAACCAAAATCGCGGTTGTGGATCCGCCGTACTGAGAGCCGTAATAAATACCGGCAAGCATAATCAATGCTGAAGTCGGATCGAGCGTGTAAGTGATCGGCAGGAGCATGGCGAGCGTTGCCACCGGCCCGAGTCCCGGAAGAACGCCGATCAAGGTGCCGAGCGTGACACCTAAGAAACAGTAGAGCAGGTTCTGCAGTGATAAAGCAGTGGCAAAACCGACGGCTAAATTATTTAGTAAATCCATAATTCAGCCCCTTAATTCGTGAGAAAAGCCGGCCAGATGGGCACGGTTAAATCCAGGCCGAGGACAAAGATCAGCCAAACGGCAACGCTTAAAAAGACGCAGAGCAAAAGGGTCCGAATCCAGAGGAAAGGACGGTTGCCGAAAGAAGATAAGAAAACCATCACGGCAGTCGCAGGGATGAGACCTGCAGGTCTGAGCAGTACGGCAAAAATCGTAACGGATCCTAGAATCACAAAAAAGTTGTACCAGTCAAACTTTCCGAACTTGCCGCCGTCTTCCTCAGAGCTTTTAAAAAGAACGGATTTCGCAGTGATCAAAAAACCAAGGAAAAAGAGAAAACCGCCGAGCAGCATCGGGAAATAGCCTGGACCCATGCGGAAGGCCGTCCCGATGTTGTAGTTGTAAACAGAGTAGAGGCAGAAAAAACTTCCGAAGGCCATGAACATCAAACCGGCCCAAAAATCTCTTTGATCCTTGATCATAGGTAAAACGAAATTAAGGAAGGCCGGAGGCCGGCCTTCTAGGTTGTACAAATTGAGCAAAGTATTAGTCTACTTTCGCTCCGCTGGTCTTCACAATTTCTTTGTATTTGACGAGCTCGGCTTTTACAAAGTCGTTCAGCTGAGCAGGTGTACCGGCTTTTTCAACGGCGCCCATCTTGTCGAAGCGTTCAGCCATGGGTTTGGACTTAATGGCTTTGACAAAAGCCTGGTTGAGTTTTTCAACAACTTTCGGATCCATCTTGGCCGGTCCGAAGAAGGCGTACCAAGTGGAAATATCGAATCCGGGGACACCGGCTTCGGCCATCGTCGGAACGTTCGGCAGAGAAGGTGCACGGAACGTTGTCGTCACGGCAAGAGGAATCAATTTGCCGGCTTTGATGTTGGCGCTGGCAGAAGCCAGGTTGTCAAAGATCATCTGAGTGTCGCCGCTCAAGACGCTCATCTGAGCAGCTGCGGCGCCCTTAAACGGAATGTGAACGATCTTGATGCCGGTTGCGTTCTTTAAGAGTTCGCCGGACATATGGCCAGCAGAACCGTTGCCGCCGGAAGCATAATTAATAGCGTCCGGGTTCTTCTTGGCATACTCGATTAAATCTTTAACGCTCTTGATGCCTGTCTTTTGAGAGAATTCCGGTGTAATGACCAGAACGTTCGGTGTCTGAGCAATCAGCGTAATCGGAGTGAAGTCCTTGATGGGGTCATACGGCAGTTTGCTGAAAAGGTTGGGGTTTACGGCATGTGTTGCCAGAGCGCCCATGACGATGGTCTTGCCGTCCGGAGCTTGTTTTGCAACGTAGTCCACGCCGATGTTGCCGCCGGCGCCGGGTTTGTTTTCAACAATGATGTTGCCCAGGTCATGACGAGCTTCTTCAGCGACGGCACGGGCTGTGACGTCCAAAGGGCCTCCGGGAGGATAAGGAACAATAATACGAATAGGATCTTCAGCAGCGAAAGGAGGGAATGCTACGCAGCCTAATGCTGCAGCTCCAAGGGCACAGACGGAACGTCTAGTAAATTTGATTGTCATTTTTTACCTTTCTCATTTGTGGTTATCGGGTAGAGTTAACTACCTTTCTAGCATTCTATGAAAAAATCGGAGCAAAAACAGAAAGTTGACCACGAATTCTCATTTTCATCAGGGTAAGGGAGCATAATTTCTCGATTATTTCTAAATAAACGAGAAAATTAAGTCATGCTTGGACGGCATTGTGCAAAATAAATCCAAAGAGGAGCGATGAAAGCAGCTTACTCGTTTTTCCTGATCTTCAAGATTCAAGTTTCATGAAGCGTTAAGCACGGAGTCTTAGCATCATTCCTGAGATGTTTTTCTCTTGGCGCGCCCCGATTCCTTCGCGACGGCTTTCAGTCCTTCCAAGTTGATGATGCGAACGTGTCTTTGATTGATTTCAATCAGGTTCAGTTCATCGAAATGGGTGAGCGTTCTGCTGACGGTTTCGAGTTTGAGACCTAAGAAACTGCCGAGTTCTCCTCGAGTCATTCTCAGGACGAATTCGCTTTTTGAGAATCCTCGGGCTTCAAACTTTCTCGCAAGATTCAGCAGGAAGGAAGCAAGCAGCTGGGTTGAGTTGGTGCAGCCGAGAATGAGCAGGTTTTGATGCGCAGCGACGATTTTTCTTCCGAGCAGAAGACGAAATTGGCGCGCGATTTTTAGATCTCGGTCGCAAAAAGCTTCGAGTTCACGATAGCGCAAAGAACAGATTTCACTGTCCTCAAGGGCCGTGACGGTGCAGATATGGTATCCGGTGGGGATCGCTTCTGCGCCGAGCACTTCTCCGGTCATGTGGAAGTCGGTGACTTGTTCGCTGCCGTTCTCGTTTAGAACGGAGCTTTTAAATGAACCGAGCCTGGTGATGAAAAGCGTATCAAGGGGGTCGCCGGCTCTGAACAGTATTTCGCCTTTAGGAACTCTTCTTTGGGAGACGATATGAGAGGAAAAAATTTCTGTTTCTGCGTCATTTAGATCGGCAGACAGGCAGAAGTGCCTGAGATAGCAGCCGGCACAGCCGGCGCGATTTGCCGATAAAGATTGCGTGAAATTAGAAGCCATTTTCTCTAAATACTGTTATAAGAGGCAAAAAAGCTTTGCGGCCTTTGATGATTTGAGATAATTTCGCCTGTTGCAAAAATAATAACAGAACCTAGAAAAATCAAAAATTTTTTAAAAGGAACCCTGATGGAAACACAAGGAAAACTGAACGTTGAGTTCCCGGATCTTGAACTGCTCCAGAGATTCGATGTTCCGGGCCCAAGATATACCTCTTATCCCACCGCGGATAGATTTACCAAAGAATTCGGCGCCGAGGACTATAAAAAAGTGCTTAATGCCCGCGGTACCGGCGACAATACGGCTGATTTATCTTTGTACGTCCATATTCCTTTCTGCGCGAATGTCTGTTTCTTCTGCGGCTGCAATAAGGAAGTGACCAAAGACCATTGCCGCTCCAAAGAATATCTGGAAGTTTTGAGCAAGGAGTGCGAACTGGTTTCGGCTCAGATCGGCGGCAACAAAGAAGTCGTTCAGCTTCATTTCGGCGGCGGCTCTCCGACTTTCCTGAACAATGAAGAAATTTTCCAGGTGATGGACATTATTCGTTCTCACTTCACGCTGGCGCCGGATGCAGAAATTTCCATTGAAGTCGATCCTCGTTCGACCCCTGTCGACAAGGTTGAAGTTTTGGCCAAAGCCGGTTTCAACCGTATGAGTATCGGCGTTCAGGACTTCGATAACCGAGTTCAGATTGCAGTCAACCGTGTTCAGCCTTTCGAAATGACCAAAGCCGTCCTTGACGCCGCTCGTGCCAACGGCTTTAAGTCCATCAACATGGACTTGATCTACGGTCTTCCGTTCCAGTCCCGCAAGACCTTTGAAATGACTCTGGACAAAGTGATCGAACTTTCTCCGGATCGTATCGCGCTCTATCACTTTGCTCATCTGCCCGAGCACTTCAAACCGCAGAGGCGTATCAATGCCGAAGACCTTCCGAGCACACCGGAAAAAGTCGGCATCATGATGGACGCTATCAAACGTTTGAGCGCCAACGGCTATCACTTCATCGGTATGGATCACTTCGCCAAGGTTACCGACGAACTCGCCAAGGCTCAGGAAAACGGTACCCTGCAGAGAAACTTCCAGGGCTATTCCACTAAGCCGGAATGCGACATGGTTGCGCTCGGCGTTTCTTCCATCAGTAAGGTCAACGGCTGTTATGCCGCCAACCCGCGTGATCTGGAAAGCTACTATGCAGCGATCCGCAGCGGCAACTTGGCCACCAACCGCGGTTATCTCTTAAATGACGACGACCGCCTGCGTGCCAAAGTCATCATGGAACTGATGTGCCAGTTCAAAGTCGTTAAGGCCGACATCGAGAAGAAATTCGGCATTAACTTCAATGAATACTTTGACTTTGAACTGAACAATCTCAAGCACTTTGAGGCCGAAGGTCTGGTTCGTCTGGAGCCTGACTTTATCGAAGTCACTCCGAAGGGCAAACTGCTGGTGAGAGCCGTAGCGATGAACTTCGATCGTTATCTGCGTGAGGACGAAAGAGTTCGCCGTTACTCCCGTATCGTTTAATGTCGAATTACGACACAGTTTCTTTTAGAAATTGAAGACAAAAAGCGAGCCTGGACACTGATAAAAAGGTGCTCAGGCTTTCTTGTTTTACCGTGGAAATCCGCGGTCTAAAAAGGCGGATGCAGAGAGCCTTCTGCTAAAATACCGCGGTTACACATTGCTGTTTCGACAGCTTACTTTGAGAAAATATAAATGTTCACTGCATCAGAAATACGATCTACGTTTCTGAAGTTCATGGAGTCTAAAGGACACACTATCGTCGCTTCCAGCCCGGTAGTCCCCGGTGACGACCCCACATTGCTGTTTACCAACGCAGGTATGAACCAGTTCAAGGATGTTTACCTTGGCTTTGACAAGCGTCCCTACACACGTGCGACGACCAGTCAGAAATGTGTTCGTGCCGGCGGCAAGCACAATGACTTGGAAAACGTAGGCTATACCGCTCGCCATCACACATTCTTTGAAATGCTTGGCAACTTCAGCTTCGGAGATTACTTCAAGCGTGACGCCATCAAGAATGCCTGGGAGCTTCTTACCGAACACTTCAAACTCCCTCCTGAAAAACTCTGGGTGACCGTGTACGCCGAGGACGACGAGGCTTACAACATCTGGAATAAGGAAGTCGGTATCCCTGCCGATAGAATCGTTCGTATCGGCGACAACAAGGGCGCTCGTTTCGCTTCCGACAACTTCTGGATGATGGGCGACACTGGCCCCTGCGGTCCTTGCTCTGAAATTTTCTATGACCATGGTCCCTCCGTTGCCGGAGGCCCTCCCGGAAGCCCTGACGAAGACGGCGACCGCTACATGGAAATTTGGAACCTCGTGTTCATGCAGTTCAACCGTGATGAAAAAGGCGTGATGCACAAGCTGCCCCGTCCCAGCGTGGATACCGGCATGGGCTTGGAACGTATTTCCGCCGTTCTTCAGGGTGTTCATTCGAACTACGAAATCGACCTGTTCCAGAACCTCATGAAGGCCGTCATTGATGAAGTTAAGGCTGCCGGCGCAGAGGACGTTGATCCGAACAGTCCTTCCGTTAAGGTCATTGCCGACCACATTCGTGCCTGCACGTTCATCATTGCCGACGGTGTTGTTCCGGGCAATGAAGGCCGCAGCTACGTTCTGCGTCGTATTGCTCGCCGCGGTATGCGTCACGGCTTTAAGCTCGGCGCCCGCAAGCTTTTCTTCAGCAACTTGGTTAAAGCCGTTGCCAAAGAAATGGGCGACCAGTACCCTGAAATTCGTAATCCGCATATTCAGGAAGTTTTGCGTCAGGAAGAAGTTCGCTTTTCTCAGACCCTGTCCAAAGGCTTGGATATCCTTAATGAAGCTCTGGCTTCCGGAACCAAGATCCTGGGCGGTGACGTTGCATTCAAACTGCATGACACCTACGGCTTCCCTGTTGACCTGACTGCCGACGTCTGCCGCGAAAAGAATGTTTCCGTTGACTTTGAAGGCTTTGATGCCTTGATGGAAAAGCAGCGTGAACAGGCTCGCGCCAAGGGCAAATTCAAGATGGCTCAGGGCCTCGAATACGAAGGCAAACCGACTGAATTCTTAGGTTACGACACGCTGACGGTTCAGGCCTGCCGCGTCGAAGCCATCTATAAAGACGGCGCCCCCGTGAAAGACGCCGAAGCCGGCGACGAAGTCGTTGTCGTTTTTGACCGCACTCCGTTCTATGCAGAAAGCGGCGGTCAGATGGGCGACAAAGGTACGTTCAAGAACAAGACAACGATCCTTAAGGTTGACGATACATTCAAGATCAAGGCGAATGTCTTCGGTCATATGTGCTATGTCGCCGAAGGCGAAGTCAAGGTGGGCGACCTCTTCAGCGCTCAGGTCGACGAAGAAAACCGCGAAGCAACTGCCCGCAACCACTCCGTGACGCACTTGATGCACAAAGCACTGAGAGAAGTGCTCGGTGCTCATGTTCAGCAGCGCGGCTCCATGGTTAACGGCGACAGAACCCGCTTCGACTTTGTCCACACCTCTCCGATGACTCGTGAACAGATCAACGAAGTCGAAGACATCGTGAACAAAGAAATTCTCCGTAATGCACCGACTCAGACCAGAGTTATGCCGATCGACGAAGCTAAGAAGACCAACGCGGTCATGCTCTTCGGAGAAAAATACGGTGAAAACGTTCGCGTTCTGAACATTGGCTCCAGCTGCGAACTCTGCGGCGGTACACACGTCCAGAGAACCGGTGACATCGGTATGTTCAAAATCATTTCCGAATCCGGTATTTCCGCCGGCGTGCGTCGTGTTGAGGCCGTGACGGGTATGGCCGCTCTTCACTACGCTCAGAACCAGGAAGAGATCATCCGAGAAGTGGCTGAAGAACTCAAAGCTCCGGCTCTCGAAGTTGTCTCCAAGGTTGTGGACACCGTCGAACATCTGAAACGCACGGAAAAAGACTTGAACGCTTTGAAGGTCAAGTTTGCCCAGGCCGGCGCCGCTCACGTGGCTTCTCAGGCTCAGGATGTCAATGGCGTCGCGGTTCTTGTAACCGAGATGAAAGGCATCGAAACCAAGGAACTTCGCAATTCCGTTGACGGTCTTAAAGATCAGCTCAAGAGCGGCGTGATCGTTCTGATCAAGTCTGAAGACGGTAAAGCCAGTGCTGCGGTCGGTGTGACGAAAGATCTCGTCGGCAAGATCAAAGCCGGCGATGTGATGAAGTTTGTTGCTGAGCAGCTCGGCGGTAAAGGCGGCGGACGTCCTGACTTTGCTCAGGGCGGCGGCGCAGCGCCTGCCGACATGAACGCTCTGCTCGGTAAGACCAGAACGTTCATCACAGAAAAGCTTGCCTAATCAGCTTTTCTGAACGGAACTAAACCGTTGCGAAACCTCCGGATGAAAGTCCGGAGGTTTCTTTTTAGGAGTGAAAAGAAAAGGCCCGCAAATGCGAGCCTCATCAAGTCTTAACCGGATTAGTCCGGATACCCTTCCGGATTCATCTGCTGCCAGCGCCAGGTATCTTCACACATCTTCTCGATGCCGCGCTTAGCCGTCCAGCCGAGAAGCTTCTTGGCAAGCTCGGGGTTGGTCCAATAGGCAGCCTTGTCGCCGGCACGACGAGGGCAGATCTCGTAAGGAATATGTTTTCCGCTGGCTTTCTCAAACGCCTTAACGAGCTCGAGCACAGTTGTGTTGCCGCCGGTACCGAGGTTAACAGTCAGCAGCTGCGGTTTGCCGTCTAAAACTCTCAGAGCGTCTAAATGTCCTTCAACAAGATCCTGTACGTGGATATAGTCGCGGGCGCCGGTGCCGTCGCGAGTCGGGTAGTCATTTCCGAAAACTTTCAAAGAAGCGCGTCTGCCGACGGCAACTTGGGAAATGAAAGGCATCAGATTGTTCGGAATGCCGTTCGGATCTTCACCGATTAAGCCGGATTCGTGTGCGCCGACCGGATTGAAATAACGAAGGATGGCGATTGACCAATCAGGCTCGGCTTTGAAAGTCTTGCGAAGAACTTCTTCAATCATCCATTTGCTCAGACCGTAGTTGTTGATCGGAGCAAGCGGAGTGTTCTCATCAAATTCATCGTAGCCAGGATCGCCGTAAACGGTGGCGGAAGAGGAAAAAACAAACTCTTTAACACCGAACTTCTTCATGACGCGAAGCAGAACAATAGTTCCTTCGACGTTATAAGAAAAGTAAAGCAAAGGATCGGTTTCTGACTCGCCGACGGCCTTACGGCCGGCAAAGTTAATGACGGCATCGATCGGGAAATCCGCGAACAGCTTCTCTAAAGCCTTTTCGTCACGGATGTCACCGCGTACCAGTGTCGGACGTTTTCCGGTGATCATCTCAATGCGGTCTACGACGGCAGGCTTGGAATTGCTGAAGTTATCGAAAATGATCGGCTCCATGCCGGCTTCGATCAGGCGCACAACCATGTGGGAGCCGATGTAGCCGGTGCCGCCGGTAACAAGAATGTGTTTTTTCATCGTCCGCAAAAAACAAAAATTGGCGCTCCGCCCGAAGGCGGATGCCAAATAATCATTAAATAGAGCTAAAAATTATCTATCAAGTGCATCGAAAATACGGCGGCTGACTTCATTGACGTCGCCGACGCCGTCGATCTTGATGTATTTTGTCTTGCTGTCGCCCTTAGCAGCCAGGCTCTGGTAGAAACCGACCAGTGCTTCAGTCTGAGTGTGATAGACCTCAAGACGCTTCTTAACGGTCTCTTCCTTGTCGTCCGGACGCTGAATCAGAGGTTCGCCGGTCACGTCGTCAACACCTTCAACCTTAGGAGGATTGAATTTAACATGGTAAGTACGGCCCGAAGCAACGTGCACTCTGCGGCCGCTCATACGTTCAAGAATGACCTCGTCGGGAACGGCGATTTCAACAACGTCATCGATGGGAATACCGGCTTTAACCAAAGCTTCGGCTTGAGGAATTGTGCGAGGGAAGCCGTCAAAGAGGAAACCGTTCTTGCAGTCCGGTTTTTCCAATCTTTCTTTGACCAGGCCGATGATGATGTCATCGCTGACCAGTTCACCTGCATCCATAATCTTCTTGGCAGCTAAACCGAGGGGAGTCCTGGCCTTCACTGCAGCTCTGAGCATGTCACCCGTAGAAATCTGAGGGATCCCGTAATGTTCACAAATACGGGCTGCTTGCGTACCTTTACCGGCACCGGGAGCTCCGAGAAGAATTAAGCGCATGAATGGCTCCTTTAATAATTAAGAATGTAAATTTAAATTTTGTGCCTTATTGCCCGTAATTTCAAGCTGTCCGAATGGATGAAAACCCAGCAACCGCTTGATCTTCGAAAATAAAACTCGAGTTATTTTTTCTGTAAGTAAGCGCGTACGGCTTCCAGATCTGAGAGCGTGTCCACGCCGGGAGGAATTTCTTCCTCGAAAATGTCTACAGCGATCTTGTAGCCGTTGTAAAGTGCGCGAAGCTGCTCCAGACTTTCCCAGCTTTCCAGATCCGATTTCGGAAGCTGAGGATAAGCTTTCAGGAAGGCGCAGCGGTAACTATAAATACCGACATGGCGCAGGCCGAGATCCCTCGGGAGCGCGTTGCGGTCTTTTGCGAAGCCGTCGCGATCCCAGGGAATCGGTGCGCGGCTGAAATACAGCGCCGAGCCGTTTTTGTCGGCAACGACTTTCACAACGTTGGGATTAAAGAATTCTTCCGCCGAATGAATACGAATGGCAGCCGTTCCCATGCTGCAGTCCGAGCGGTTCATCAGAAGTTCTGCAACATTCTTGATGACTTTCGGAGGAATTAGGGGTTCGTCCCCTTGGACGTTCACGATGATTTCATCATCGGGGATTTTGCAGACTTCGGCCGCTTCGCAGAGGCGGTCGGTGCCGCAGGCATGATCTTTACGCGTTAAACAGGCTTCGATGCCGTTGGCTTCACAGGCTTTGAGAATCAGTTCATCGTCAACCGCGCAGATCACACGGGAGGCGCCGCTTTTTAAAGCCTGTTCGGCAACGCGCACGATCATCGGCTTTCCGCAGATGTCGGCAATGGGTTTATTGGGCAGACGGGTGCTGGCTAAGCGAGCAGGAATAATGACGGTAAAGCTCATTTTTTGTCCAGTTCCTCGATTTCTTCTTCCTTCATTTCTCGAGCTTCAGTCGGGACCATGCAGGGGATGCCGTCAATGACGGGGAAGGCCTTCATGTCGGAACGGCAGTAAAATTCTTTTTTCTTTTCGTTCCAAAGTAGCGGACCCTTACAGAGAGGGCAAACTAAGATTTCAGTGATTTTTGCGTCCATAAGCATTCCGTTTAGAGTTGCTGAGCAGCTTCTTTGCTCTTTTTAGCTGCAGCGGTGATTTTCTTCTCGACAAAATCAACCAAGAATTTATCGAGCTTGGTTTCCAGCGGAACCACAAAAATGCGCTCGTCGTTTTTCAAATCGGCGTGTTTACGACATTTGACGGCATCTTTTTCCGTGATAAAGATGAGGTCGGCTTCGCAGTCTTTAAAAGGATTCTTGGAATAGTCGTAATGGTCCGGAAGAGCAATCGGGCGCACTTCCAATCCATGAGCCTTCAGCATGGAGAAGAATCTTTCCGGGACGGCAATACCCGCCATCGCGACGGCCTTCAAACCCTTTTTAAACTGCATTCTCGAAAGCGTATCCAAAGAAACGATTTCGCCGGTGGCGTAATTGACTGCGTTTGTGAATCCGCTTGTCGCAACGTAGCGCGGAGTAGAAGACGTCACGATATCTTCTGTGGCGTTCAATACAATCGCGTCGACTTCATCGAGACGGGACGGCGGTTCACGCAGCGGACCGGCCGGAAGAACCCAGCCGTTTCCTAAACCGCGGGCTCCGACGACGGCTAATTCGACATCTCGATGGAGTGAATAATGCTGAAGTCCGTCGTCGCTGATGATGACATTGACAGTCGGGTAGGCTTTCAGTAAAGCTTCAGCGGCTTCAACACGTTTCGGACAAACAAACGTCGGGGCATCCGTAGCCTTTTTAATCAGCAAAGGTTCATCGCCGACGATATCAGGATTGCTGTCGAGGCGAACTTCAACCGGAGACTCTGCTTTGCCGCGGTAGCCGCGGGAGATAACACCGGGATTCCAGCCGCGTTCTTTCAGATCTTTGACTAAAGCGATGGTGACCGGAGTTTTTCCGGTTCCTCCGACATAAATATTGCCGACGACTACGACAGGCACTCCGACTTTAACAGGCACGGTTTTGCGACGCCGCGAGGCTGCCATGGAGAGAAAAACCGCAGAAGCGGGCAGAAGCAGCCAGGATATCAGTCCTTTGCGATCCCACTGTTTATGCAGAAACGTTTCTAGTTGTACTTGCATTGCCGTGAAGCAAAAAATAAAAGATTATTTTAACGTGATAGCGGTAAAAACTGCCGATAACTCATTAATTCAGCGTAGGCTTCCTAACGTGTCGATCTGCATCTGAAAGTTACAAAACCTAGGTAAAACCTTTACTTCAAAAGTCAATAGTATTTTGGGCAAAACACAAAATAATTATTTGCCGAGTACTCAAGAAGTTATGAAATTTAGAGGTCCTTTCATTGTTAATAACTTTGTGAATAACTCGGTGAGAAGTGACTTAATTTCATGACGAAAAAGCAAAAAAAGAATTGCCAGGGAGGTAATTTAACAAAATAAATTTCTTTTAAATCAATAAATTAATAATTTCTCTCATTGAAAAGAAAAATTTTTGTTCTTCAAATTCGGATTGTTGAAAATGTGAATAAAATTGTGAGTAACTTGTGAAGCAAAAGGAAATTTTGCAATCTCACTCGCTCCTTGTATTTAGCACGTAAACAATAAAATGACCGATAAAGCCTTCTCTGTCACGCAGTTTGTTGACATCGTTAATTTGTCATTTGAGCAGTTTGAATCAGTGGCTGTTGAAGGGGAGATCTCAACTTCAACAAAAGCCTCGAGCGGACACTGGTATTTTTCAATTAAAGACGAAGAAGCGGTTCTTTCCTGCGCGATGTTTCGGGGGAAACTTTACTCCGTGCGCGGTGTCTTCAAGGTTGGCGACAAAGTTCGAGTCACAGGAAAACCGAATCTTTATCCCGGAAGCGGGAAATTAACATTTATTTGTTCGAAGATTGAAGCTGCCGGGGAGGGAAAACTCTATGAACTTTTCCTTCGTTTAAAAAATGAGTTGACAGCCTTAGGCTGGTTCGATCAAAGCCGAAAGAAAGCGATCCCTCGGGTGCCTCGTACGATCGGAATTATCACCAGCAGAACGGGCGCCGCACTGCAGGACGTTATGAATCGTCTGAGGGCGCGTGCACCTTACGTTAGAGTCCTCCTTTATCACACGGCCGTCCAGGGAAAGGGTGCCGAAGCCGAGATCGCTCAGAGAATCAATAAAGCGAACCAGGACAACAAAGCAGATGTTTTGCTTCTGGTGCGGGGGGGCGGATCTCTCGAGGACTTATGGTGTTTTAATGAGAAGATCGTCGCTGAGGCGATCGTCAATAGTCATATTCCGATTATTTCCGGCATCGGTCATGAGACCGATACAACTATTGCGGATTTTGCTGCGGATTTTCGTGCGCCGACTCCGACCGGAGCGGCCGAGGCAGCCGCGGAAAAACAATCTGTTTTGTTTTGGAAAATAGATTCGGCCTGGGTTCTTCTGCATCGCTCATTCGAGAACCAATTCAATCGGGCGCTTCAAGATGTGGAAAATGAATCGCGTCCTTTTGAAAATCCTCAAGCTTTTTTAGAAACGTTCCGCCATCGCCTCTCTGCAGTCTCTCATCTTCAGCGTCCTGTGCTCGGCTACTATCGCCAAAATCTGAACTCTTTGAAATCCAGACTTCAGCTGGATATGCAGAACTTTCTCTCTTCCTCGCTTGAAAGAGAAAAATTTGCCGCTCGCTACTTTATTTCTCCGAGCCGATTCATCGAACCTTATGAAAAAAGACTCCAAGCGGCCTCTCCGATCCTAAGGCTGGATACTGCTGCGATGAGAAGCCGAATCGATTTGATTTTCAGCTCCATAAACACGGCGCAAAGTGCATGTCTGAGAATGAATAGGGCAGAACTAGGAGTCGCAGAAGAAAATCTCCAGGCTGAGATGGACGTAAAAATCCGTTCGGCAGGTGACGCACTCCGGTTAGCAGCACCTCAGATGACATATGCCTTTGCATCTCAGGGTTCAAGGTGCAATGAACTCTTTGCAATGATCTCCGGGGTTGTACAGTCAACGATCGCTGCCAACCGAAAGGTACTTCTGAAAGAGTCTTCCTGGTTGAAGAGATCTCGTCCGAAATTGGACCGTAGGCCTTTGAATGCGGCATGCAATACCGTGCGCAGCAGCCTGATCCAAAAGTTTGAAAGGGACACAATTCGTCTGCGCAGTCTGGAGCAGGTCTGGGAGCTGCTGGATCCTTCGAAGCAAATCCGCGGCAACAGCGCCTTTATCTATCGCGGCGGCAAGCCTGTGATGTCCGTCAGTGAGCTGAAGGAAGGTACGGATATTGAGGTTATGATGAAGGACGGAGCTTTTGTTGCTCGAGTTGGGGAGATAAAGAAGGACTAAGGGTGTCTGCGTACCATAATGGTCTGCACAAGAATTAAGGAGATTAAAGCTATGGCATTTACAGTACCCCCGCTTCCTTTTGCAATGGACGCTCTTGAACCGTATATGAGCTCCAAGACACTTTCCTATCACTACGGCAAGCACAACAAAGCTTACAACGACACACTGAATAACCTCATCAAAGGCACGGACTATGAAACGATGCCTTTGGAAGAAATTATTCGTACGACACAGAGCGGCCCGATTTTTAACAATGCGGCTCAGTGCTACAACCACACATTCTTCTGGAATAGCTTAAAGCCGAACGGCGGCGGTCAGCCCACAGACGTGATCGCATCGCAGATTAACGCCAAATGGGGCAGCTACGACGCCTTTGCAGATGCCTTCACAAAGAGCGCCGTCGGTAACTTCGGTTCCGGCTGGACCTGGCTGGTTGAAAAAGAAGACGGCACACTTGATATCGTCAATACAAGCAACGCCGGCACACCGATCACCGGAACAGACTCTCCTCTGATCACCTGCGACGTTTGGGAACATGCATATTATCTTGATTACTACAATATGCGCGTCACCTTTGTTCAGACGTTCCTGCAGCATCTTGTGAACTGGGATTTCGCTGCAAAGAACTACAAATAATCGTTTGACGATTTCGTCCCGTAAACACACGGGATGAAGACAAAAAAAGAAAGCGGGGCCGGACTTAATGTCCGGCCTTCGCTTCTACAAACCAAGGAGAAATCAAATAGGTTCCGTTAATTAGGATTGAACTTGAACTGCGGATGACATTCGGCGCAGTAGTTCACGGGTGCTTCATGCTGCAGATGGCATAAGGTGCATTCGCCGTTATGCGGAGCTTTATGCGGATTTACCGGGCCGATAGCTTTGGTCTTTTCGATCAGAGCGTCTTTTTGATGGCACTTCAGACAGGTTTCCTGATCAGGATATTCAGGACTTTTTCCGTCCGGACCGTGACAGGAAGCGCAGGCCATGCCGTGAGCAACGTGGCGATCGGCGCCGAACTTCGGAGCCTCGGCAGAAAAGGTCGAGGACATCGTGAAGAGGGCAGCAAGAACAACCAGTAGAGATGCTGTTTTTTTCATAATCTTCTCCGATAGGGATTTTTAAATTTCCGATGTTTTGCGATTTCGTTTTTTCTATTATTGAAGGTCGCTCTTCGCTTTTCAATCTGTACCAAGGTACATGTACCAAAGTACATATTCGACTTTTTTGAACTTTCCTAGACTGTGCTCATCGGATCAAATGATCCACGGTTTCAAAACAAAATTCCTTTAAATCCTTTCGGAGAAAATAAGATGAGTACCAATCGCCGTGACTTCCTTAAACTTGCAGGTGCAGCCGCTGCTGCCATTACTTCCACCGCTGCCGCACACGCCGGAGTCCCTGCTTCTTCCGTTGCTAAATTTGATGACGAATATGACGTCGTCATTATCGGTTCCGGTTTTGCCGGCATGGCCTGCGCACTGAAAGCCGGCCAGGCAGGCAAGAAAGTTCTGATCCTCGAAAAAATGCCGACTGTCGGCGGCAACTCCGCAATCTGCGGCGGCAACGTCGCTTGCCCGGTCAACCCCGTCCAGGCTGCCCAAGGCATCAAAGACAGCAAGGAACTCTTCATTGCCGACTGCTTGAAAGACGGTCTGGGTATTAACTACCCGAACCTGCTCGGCACGATCGCCGACCGCTGCAATGACACCATCAAGATGGTTGTGGACTGCGGCTGCGAATTCGTCCCCAACAAGATGCTCTTCGAAGCCGGTCACTCCGTTCCTCGTTCTTATGAAATCAAGGCCGGCACCGGATCCGGATACATCATTCCGATGCATAATGAACTCAAGAAGCTCCCCAACGTCAAGATCATGACGCGTGCCAAGTTCGATGATTTCATCCTGGACGAAAACGGCCGAGTCGTCGGTGTGACCTATCGTAAAGGCTATCGCTTCGACTCTAAACTGCAGAGCGACGATATTGAAAACAAGAGCGGCCGTCCCGCTACTGTTAAAGCAAAGAACGGCGTGATGCTGGCTGCCGGCGGTTTCTCCCGCGACATCTTCTTCCGTCAGGCTCAGGATCCCCGCGTTGTTCCGACCACAGACTCCACGAACCAGCCGGGTGCTACTGCCGGCGTGCTGATCAAAGCTTTGGGCATCGGCGCTCAGCCTGTTCAGCTTTGTTGGCTGCAGTTCCTTCCGTACTGCAACCCGCGTGAAAAAGGTTTCGGTGTCTCTGTTAACTTCACCAACCACGCCTGCATGGACTTAGGCCTGGTCGTTGACAGAAAGACTGGCAAACGCTTCATGGACGAACACGCCGGCCGTAAGATCAAATCCGACGCTCTGTTCAAAGTCATCGGCACCGACGAAAACTATCCGATTGCGATCTGCGACGACGCCATTGTTAAAGCGATCAACCCGTCCTTCGTTAAGCTTCCTTTGGAAATGGGTACGGTTAAGAAGTTTGACACACTCGAACAGCTGGCTGATGCCTTCGGTATCCCCAAACAGGCCCTTCTGGACGAAGTCGCTAAATTCAACGGCTACGTTAAAGCCAACGATGACAAAGACTTCCACCGCATCCTTACGTTCAACAAGGGGCTCGATGTTTCCAAGGCTCCGTTCTACGGCATTGAAGTCAGCCCGAAGATTCACCACACCATGGGCGGCGTGATGATCAATGAAAACGCAGAAGTCATTTCTGCCAACACCCACAAACCGATCCCTGGCCTCTATGCCGGCGGTGAAGTAGCAGGCGGTGTGCACGGCGCATCTCGTTTGGGAACCGTGGCAGTTATCGATGCTTTGACATTCGGTATGATTGCCGGCGAAAACTTCGCCAAGATGCAGTAATTTCTCAGGAGGGAGGTTCGGTGAATAAGCCGAACCACGGCCGGAGCAGACAATAGGTTTGTTCCGGCTTTTTAATTTGTTTGGCGCAGCTGGGGAAGGCGAGAGATCTTGTCTCCGGGTTTGACATGATTTTTCTCAAACCAAGATTCGTTCATTTCCAGTGCGTAAAACGCTTTCGCTTTGCTGCAGTGGATATCAAGTGTCAGCGGCTTCATTTCCTCAATATTAATAATGAAGCCGTCTTTATCGATGAAGGCAACGGAAAGCGGGATGAGGGTGTTTTTCATCCACATGCAGACAGCGTCGCTGCGGTCCATGACGAAGAGCATTCCGGAATTTTCCGGCAGATGTTTGCGGAACATCAGACCTTTTTCCCGGTTGGCGTTGTCGGCGGCAACTTCGACAGGAACCGTGATGCCTTTCACCATGAGTTTGAGCGTATCGGCTGCGCAAGCATATTGCACGCTCGAGAGAAGTACAAAAGCAGCGGAGAAGAGGGCAATTCTGATATTCGGTGTCATGATAAAAGCGGAAAAATAAAGGAGCTCCGAGAGCTCCCTTCGTTTAATCAAAAACGAATTTTATTAGGCGGGTTTGATGTTGTCAGCCTGTTTGCCTTTTTCGCCTTCTTTCAGGTCGAATGTGACACGCTGGCCTTGTTTCAACGTCTTGAAACCATCCATTTTAATTGCAGAGAAATGGGCGAAAAGATCTTCGCCGCCGTCATCGGGAGTGATAAATCCATATCCCTTAGCGTCGTTAAACCATTTCACGGTTCCTGTTGCCATATTTAAACTTCTCCAAAAAACTGACGGCGATGTCCATTACTCTCACGCGCCTAATACTAAAAACGGTTGTCGAACTCTGTGAGCAAGACGAGTGACTGTTACATTCTTATGGGATTGTAAATAAATGTCAATTAGTAAATTTCGCATATAAAAGAAATACAAATTACAGCAAAGGAGGGTAACTTATTGTATTTTCTCTTATAAAGGCGGTTTTCTCGGGGCAGAGTGCTTATATTATCAAGATTGAAATTTTTCCTCTTTCGTAAAAAACGTTGCAGTTACACCACAAGTAATAGCCGAATCTGTAAGAGTTGTAAAAATTTTACCCGTGCATTAACTGAAATTGACACGTTGACGATGCTCGCTAAGGAGACAAAAAAGCCGACATTTCAGCCGGCTGGATAAGTTTGTTTTTGGTCTTAATGACGACCTGAAGAACCGAAACCGCCGGTTCCGCGTTCCGTGGCGACAAATTCGTCGACCACTTCAAAAGTCGGCTGAACGACTGGGACAATAACTAGCTGGGCAATTCGTTCCATTGGCTCGATGGTGAAGGGTGTCTGAGAACGGTTCCAGCAGGAGACCATTAATTCGCCCTGGTAGTCCGAGTCAATAAGTCCGACTAAGTTGCCGAGCACTATGCCGTGTTTATGACCGAGACCCGAACGAGGGAGGATTAAAGCTGCATAACCGGGATCGCCGATGTAGATCGCAAGACCGGTTTTGATGAGCTTGGTTTCACCGGGCTGGAGGACCAGCGGTTCATCCATCACGGCACGAAGATCTAATCCGGCAGAGCCGAGCGAAGCGTAGCTTGGCATTTTTTCGCGGATCTTCGGATCCAAAATCTTAATTTGAAGTTTCATAGGATTAAATCACTCTCTTTTTAAGAAGGTCGGCAAGGGCTTCAATAATCTCTTCGGCAAGTTCGGCTTTAGAACTGAGCTCTTTGGCCTCGATTCCGTTTTTGGTGACAAAAGAAGCCTGATTTTGGGTACTTCCGATCGCAGACGCCGGATTGACGACAATCATATCCGCCGCTTTAGAGTCGAGCTTCTTGCGTGCGTTTTCAGCAAGATTGTCTGTCTCGGCAGCAAAACCGATAACCGCCGAGCACAGGCCGGAATGGCCGACATAGGAAAGAATGTCGGGATTTTTAATAAGCTTGATCGTTAATGTATCCTGACCTTTTTCCTTCTTGAGTTTGCTTTCCGAGTATTCGACCGGACGCCAGTCGCCTACCGCAGCGACGCCGATAAAGGTATCGGGCGTGTGTTCAGCCAGTTCTTTTTTGACTGCCTCAAACATCTCTTGAGCCTGCCGAACGGGGATAACCGCTGCTTTGTCCGGGTAGGACACGCAAACCGGACCGCTGACAATCGTGACCTCGGCGCCGGCGCGAATTGCAGCGGCAGCAATAGCAGCTGCCTGTCGCCCGGAAGATCCGTTGGTGATCCCTCGAACCGGATCAAAAGGCTCAAATGTCGGGCCCGCAGTCATTAGGACTTTCTTTCCGGAAAGGATCGAAGGTGTAAAAAAGGCTTCAACATCTTCCAGAATTTGTGCCGGTTCCCGCAGACGTCCCTCACCGACATCTCCGCAGGCCTGGTTGCCGGCTTCCGGACCGGAAAACAGAACGCCATCCCCTTTTAGGGTTCGAACGTTTCGAACCGTCGCCGGATTTCTCCACATCTGCACGTTCATAGCCGGGCAAAGCATCAGCGGACACTCCCGTGCAAGCAAGGTGCTGGAAACCAAGTCGTCGGCAATACCGTTAGCTGCTTTCGCGATGATATTGGCCGTTGCCGGAGCGACGACGATAAGATCCTTATTCTTGCGAAGAGAAATATGCGGAAGCCGCATTTTAGGATCCCACATATCCTCGGCGACCGGCTTCCCGCTGAGTGTCTCAAACGTCAGCGGTCCCACAAACTGCGCGGCCGCCTTGGTCATCATGACTTCTACATCAGCGCCGGCTTTAACCAGCAAACGCAGAAGCTCACAGACTTTGTATGCGGCGATTCCGCCTGTGACGCCCAAAAGAATACGTTTCCCCTGAAGAGACATTTTCAATCTCCGATTAATTCTTCTTTCCGAAGAACTCAGCCAGGACCACAATGCCGGCGCCGCAGCAAATGCAGATATCGGCGACATTGAAAGCCGGCCAATGATAGGAACCTAAATGAAAGTCTAAAAAGTCTACGACGACACCGATGGTGAAACGGTCCCAGGCATTGCCGAGTGCGCCGGAAAGAACGAGAGCGAGCCCGAGGCAAAGAAATTTGCGGGCGCTGTTGCGGGCAATGATCACGCAGATCACCAAACTCACAATGATGGCAAGTCCTGCAAAAAGCGGACGCTGCCAGCCGCCGGCATCGGCTAAGAAGGAAAAGGCCGCCCCGCTGTTGTACGCGACGACCAAGTTAAAGAAATCCGTGATTCGATCGACATCGCCTGTAATAAGGCGATGCTGAATCCAGTTTTTGGTCCACTGATCGAAACCGGTCAATGCCAGTGCAAAAACCAGCCAGCCCAAAAGGGCCGGCCAGTTCCACTGTCTAACGGAAGAGACAGTTCTTCTCATTAGGCAAAACGTCTGGTTTCAGGCGTGCCGAAAAGGTTGCCGACGCAGCGGCAGCACAGTGTCGGGTAGTTCTTATCTTCACCGACGCTTTCTTTGTACTGCCAGCAGCGTTCGCACTTTTTCGCTTCGCTGGGTTTCACAGTGATCACACGCTCAGGGCTGACGCCGTCAAGCGTGACTTTGCTGGTAATCATGACGAAGGCTGCTTCGTCGCCCAAACCCTTGATCAGGTCATATTCTTCCTGCGGCAGCTTCAGAGAAACTTCAGCCTGCAGAGAAGAGCCGATCAGACCTTTTTCACGCTGACGTTCGATTTCCATCTGAACGTTGGAGCGCAGATCGCGGATGATGGACCACTTGTTGAGCAGTTCAACGCTTTCCTTCACATTCGGAAGCTCGGCAAAACGCTCGACAAAAATTGTGCCCTTGTTTTCCGGATTGAAGACGGCGTAAGCCTCTTCAGCGGTAAACGAAAGCACCGGAGCCAGCAGCTTCAGGAGTGCATCGGTGATGTACCACAAAGCAGTCTGAGCGGAACGGCGTGCGGCGCTGTCCGGAGCCGTCGTGTAGAGACGATCCTTCAGAATGTCTAAGTAGAAGCCGCCCAAGTCACCGCTGGCAAACAGCTGCAGGGCAGCGTAAGCAGTGTGGAATTGGTACTGGTCATACTTATCCAGGATTTCTTCCTGAAGCGCCTTCATGCGGGCAATGGCCCAGCGGTCCAGTTCAACCATTTCTTCCACGGGGACGGCATCCTTCTTGATGTCGAAGTCGCTGGTGTTGGCGAGCAGGAAGCGGATCGTATTTCTGAAGCGGCGATAGGCGTCAACGGTGCCCTTCAGGATCTTTTCGCCGAGAGAAATTTCTCCGGTGTAGTCAGAAGAGGCAACCCACAGACGAAGGATTTCGGCACCGTACTTGTCGTTGATTTCAGACGGAGCAATGACGTTGCCGAGAGACTTACTCATCTTGCGGCCTTGTTCGTCAACGGTGAAGCCGTGGGTCAGAAGTCCTTTGTACGGAGCACGGCCGTCGATGGCACAGCCCGTGAGCAGAGAAGAATGGAACCATCCGCGGTGCTGGTCGCTGCCTTCAAGATACAAGTCAGCCGGATAAGTCAGCTTATCGGCGTGAGAACCCCTCATCACGGTCATGTGGGTTGTACCGGAGTCAAACCACACGTCGAGCGTGTCTTTGGACTTCTCGTACATTTCCGCTTCAAGATCCGTAAGTTCGGTCGGTGTCAGACGAGTCCAGGCTTCGATGCCTTCTTTTTCAACGATGTCGGCAACCTTGTTAAGGATCTTCATCGTTTCCGGATGCAGTTTGCCGGTTTCCTTATGGATGAGGAAGGGCAGAGGAACGCCCCAGTTTCTCTGACGGGAAATACACCAGTCAGGACGGTTGGCGATCATGTTGTGCAGACGGACTTCGCCCCACTCGGGAACGAACTGGGTTGCTTCAACTGCTTCTAAAGCCGTCTTGCGCAGAGGATCTTTCGGATCGTTTTCGTTGACGACGCCCTGAGTATCGGCATTGGCCTCGTCCATGCGGATAAACCACTGGTTGGTGGCGCGATAGATCAGAGGAGTCTTATGACGCCAGCAGTGCATGTAGCTGTGGACGATTTCGCCGCGGGACAGCAGATTGCCGGTAACGGCGATGGTATCCAAGATCTTGTTCTTGGCTTTCCAGACGTTTAAGCCGCCGAACAGCGGAAGAGAAGCGGCGTATTCGCCGTTGCCCTGAACCGGATTCAGAATCTCGTCGTTGGTGAAGCCGGCGCTCTTGCAGGAGATGTAGTCATCGACACCGTAAGCAGGCGCAGAGTGGACGATACCGGTACCGGAAGTGGACTCGACGTAATCAGCCAGAAGGACCGGAGAGAAGCGATCGTAGAAGGGGTCGAGCGTTGCCAAAGGATGTTTGAAGCGGATACCCTTGAAGGCTTCGCCTTTTGCCTTGGCGATAACTTTGCCTTCCATGCCGTAGCGCTTGAGGGCTTCTTCGTAGAGGCCTTCGGCGAGGATGAAGTTATGGTTCGGAGTTTCAACGAGAACGTACTCCAGATCCGGATGCATGTTCAATGCCTGGTTGGCAGGAATGGTCCAGGGTGTCGTTGTCCAAATAACGACGGCGGTCGGTTTTTCCAGTTTGACGCCGAAGACGTCTTCGAGCTTGCCTTTGTCCTCGTCGGAGATCGGGAAAGCAACGTCTAATGTCGGAGACTGACGGTCCTTATATTCAACCTCGGCTTCAGCTAAAGCGCTCTGGCAGTCGAAACACCAGTTCACGGGTTTCAGGCCGCGGTAGATAAATCCTTTGCCGAGAATTTCGCCTAAAGCACGAATTTCTTCGGCTTCGGTTTCCGGACGCATGGTAAGGTACGGATCATTCCAGTCGCCGAGCACGCCGAGCCTCTGGAAGCCGGCCATCTGTGCCTTCACTTGCTCTTTGGCATAAGCACGGCACTTGGCCATGACTTCTTCTTTAGGAAGATTCTTACCGTATTTCTTTTCGATCTGAATTTCAATCGGCATACCGTGGCAGTCCCAGCCCGGTACGTACGGAGCATCAAAGCCTTCCAGCGTTTTGGATTTAAGAATGATGTCCTTCAAAATCTTGTTGACTGCGTGGCCGACGTGAATGTTTCCGTTGGCATAGGGAGGGCCGTCATGCAGAAGGAAGCGTTTTTCGCCTTTGCGTGCGGCACGAACTTTACCGTACACATCCTTTTCCAGCCATTCTTTAATCCAGGCCGGTTCGCGCTTGGGAAGATTGCCGCGCATCGGGAACGGTGTGTCAGGCAAATTCAGAGGATATTTTTTATCTTCAGCCTGAGGCTGTTTTTTCTGAGAAGAATCAGTCATGTTAGTCCTTGGCCCCCTCGGGCTCTTCAAGGGTTAATCGAAAATCAGATACGAAGTCCTAAGATCTGTTTGGCTTTGAGCTGATCATCGGCAATCGCTGCACGGAGTTCTTCAAGAGAACCGAACTTTTTCTCATCCCGAATCTTGGAGAAGAATTCGACCTTAACATCCTGGTCGTAAAGATCACCGTGGAAATTGAAGAGATGAGTTTCCAGAAGATACTCGCCGTGATCGTCTACCGTCGGTCTTCTTCCGACACAGGCCACGCCTTCAATCGGACGAGGTCCGATACCGTGCGCTTTGACGGCATAAACGCCTTCAATGGCAGGTTTGGCCTTGGAATGCGGCGGCAGAATACGCTGATTGATCGTCGGGAATCCGAGCGTGCGTCCGAGCTGTTTGCCGTGGAGAACCCGGCCGCTGATCATGTAAGGACGTCCTAACATGTAGTTGGCAGTCGGAATATCGCCTTCGGCTAAAGCATGGCGAATGCGGGAGCTCGAGATCGGCGCATGCGTGTGATAGAGCATCGGCATGGGATGAACTTCGAAGTGAAATTCTTTTCCCAGCTGCTCCAAAAGCTTGATGTCGCCGGCGCGTTTGTCGCCGAAACGGAAATTTTCTCCGACGGTCACCCAGCGGGCATGAAGTCCGTCCACAAGGATTTCCTTCACAAAGTCGTAGGGAGAGAGCGAAGCTAAATGTTCGTTAAAGCGAAGAATGTAAACACGTTGGATACCGCAGGCTTCGATGGCTTCCACTTTATCGTGCAGACTCGAGATACGGCGCGGAGCGTCTTCGGGATTAAAAAATTCGCGCGGATGAGGTTCGAAAGTTAATACGGCCGGGCAGAGCAGTCTGGCGTGCGCTGCTTCAACAACTTCATGAAGAAGAGCTTGGTGGCCGCGGTGAACTCCGTCGAAGTTTCCGATGGCAACCGCACAGTCAAGCCGTTCTTCAGGACTCGGCAGTCCCCTAAAAACCTTTTTCATCCTTAATGTTCCGTGAACAAATTAATCAGTTTCAAAAACAGAATTCGGACACGAGAAAAATGGTCCGAACCACTGATTATAAAAGACGCTCGGCGAAGGCTCCGACGGATGAATATGAAAATTCTTGTTAGAAAAGCCTTTTCTTTCAAAACCAACGGAGAACAGTGGCAAAATCTCGGTATTCATTACGAACACATCCGATCATGTCTAAAAATATCGTTGTCTTAATCTCAGGAAGAGGCAGTAATTTCAAAGCGGTTTACGAGCGTTCCGTTCAGGAAAATTGGCCGGAGAAATACGACGTCCGAATTTCCGGCGTTATCTCCAACCGCCCGGAAGCCGGAGGGCTCACTTTTGCAAAGGAAAACAACATTCCTTTTAAAGTGATTGATCACAAGGAATTCCCTACCCGCGAAGCTTTTGAAGAAGAGCTGGTCAAGGCCTGCGAGGATTTCGATGCCGACCTTATCGTTTTGGCCGGCTTCATGAGAGTTTTGACGCCGCTGTTCGTTAATGCATTTGAAGGAAGAATTCTTAACATTCATCCTGCACTGCTTCCGATGTTCCCCGGACTTCATACCCACGAAAGGGCGTTAGAAGCCGGAATTCGAATTCACGGTGTTACTGTTCACTTTGTGTCGGCAGTATTAGACGGAGGTGCAATCGTAGGACAGGCTGCAGTGCCCGTTCTCGCAGGTGATACATCGGATGAATTGGCGGCGAGGGTTTTGAAGCAGGAACATATCCTCTATCCTCGCGCCGTGCGTCTTGTTGCCGAAGGAAGAGTCAGGTTAGAAAACGGTAGAACGATTATGGATAGAGAAGCAAGTCAGGAACTTGCGATTCTCGGCTGATCCGCTCTGCCACACGGAGTAATAAATTGGAATCTAAAACGAATAGAAGCGGGGCCGCTCGTCCGGCCAGACGCCGGGAAGCGCCCAAGCGCCATTTGACGGATCGTCAGCGCGCAGCCAAAGAACGTTTGGCCCGTATGTCGCCGGAAGAAAGAAGAACACACGATCCGAAGAAGGCGCCTAATCCTCGAATGAAGAGTACGCATAACGGCGAAGTTCGCATTACTTCTCTGATTGTGGACGAACTCGCCAAGGCTCTGCGCAAGATTTTGAAGCTGGACGGCCCGGCCGATGTTCTGATGAGCCTTTATTTCAAAAACGCTCGTCACCTCGGCCCGCGTGAAAGAACCATCATTGCCGAAGCCATCTACTACACGATGCGTCATCTTTCGATGATCACTTGGCGCATGTCGCCGGTTTGCTCGGCTAAAGCTCCGAAGCTGACGGGGCTGCTCACGCTCGCCCTGCAGTACGGCATCGACAATATTCCGGACGCTATCCTCGGACGCGAAAAAGAGCCTCTGAAGAATATGCTTCGTCTGAAGAATTCCGAGGCTCCGAAAGAAATTCAGGCTGAAGTGCCGAAATGGCTCTACGATAAAGCCGTGGTCCAGTACACGGATCACAAGGCTTTGTTTGAAGCCATGCAACAGAGTGCTCCTCTGGATCTGAGAGTCAACACGCTCAAAGCGACGCCTGATGAAGTCATTGAAGAGCTGACTCAGCACGGCGTTCAGGCAGAAAAGGGTCAGTACTCTCCGGAATGCGTTCGTTTGAACATCAAACCGGCATTGACTCAGTGGCCGATTTATAAAGAAGGTAAGGTTGATGTTCAGGATGAAGGCTCGCAGCTGATTGCTCGTCTGGTTCAGCCCAAACGCGGCGAAATGGTTTGCGACTTTTGTGCGGGCGCCGGCGGAAAGACTCTGGCCTTAGGCGCTCTGATGAAGTCAACCGGCCGCATCTACGCTTTCGATGTCAACGAAAAACGTCTTGCCGGTCTGACACCGCGTATGCGTCGTGCCGGTTTGTCCAACATTCATCCGGCCGTGATTCGCAATGAACACGACCTGCGTGTGAAGAGACTCTACGGAAAGATGGACAGAGTCCTAGTCGATGCTCCGTGTTCCGGCACCGGAACGTATCGCCGCAATCCGGACCTGAAGTGGAGATTCGGAGAAGAAGAGCTGGATCGAATCAACGAGATTCAGAAATCCGTGATTCGTTCTGCGGCAAAGATGCTGAAAGCCGGCGGCCGTTTGGTCTACGCAACATGCTCGATTCTGCAGAGAGAAAACCAGGACGTCATCAATGACTTCCTGGCTGAAAATCCGGATTTCCGTCTGCTCAATTCCTACGAAATCTTAGGCAAGCAGGGAATCGAAATCTCTCCCTACCAGGCTCAGAGATTCGGAGACTTCTTCGTGATGCTGCCCCAGCTCAACGGTACCGACGGATTCTTCGGAGCCGTGCTCGAAAAGGTCAAGCCCGAGTCCAAACGCAAAGCTTCGAAGGACGAAGAAGTGAAGGCCTCCGAACTTCCGGCACCGGAGCAAAAGGAAGAAGCCCCGACGGAAACCGCAGTACCGGCCGAAGTTCTCCAAGCAGATAAACCTTCCGATGATGTGAAGGAGGAATTGCCTGAGGTCGTCGAAGAACCGGCAAAAGCGTAAGTTCTGAAAAATAAAAACTCGCGGTCTTGAAATTCTCAAAACCGCGAGTGTTTTATGCTTTTTTGGAGGCAATAAAAAACCGAGACTTGCGCCTCGGTTTTCTAAAACCTTACCGAATTACTTCAGCTTGGTTTCTTTGTAGATCACGTGCTTGCGGGCAACCGGATCGTACTTGGACATTTCCATCTTGCCACTAGAATTGCGTTTGTTCTTAGTGGTTGTGTAGAAGTGACCTGTACCGGCGGTAGAAGCCAGTTTGATTTTTTCACGAATACCTTTCGCCATGGTGAACTCCTATTAGATTTCGCCGCGGGCGCGAAGGTCCGCCAGAACTGCTTCAATGCCGTTCTTATCAATCGTACGCAATGCAGCGTTAGTAACTCTCAAACGAACCCAGCGATTTTCGCTTTCAACCCAAAAACGGCGGTACTGCAGATTGGGCATGAAGCGGCGCTTGGTCTTGTTATTCGCGTGCGAGACGCGATTGCCAACCATGGGAGCCTTGCCGGTGACTTGACACACTCGTGCCATCGCTAACTCTCCAGAATAATAACTGTTATAAAAAACTTTTCTCGCGCCGAAATACTGCCTCGGGGAGAACCAAAAACAGCGATTATACTGATTTTTCAAACTTTTTGCATTGGTCCCCGACACTTATTTTCCGATCGCAGGTCTGAAGGAGTAAATTGGCGGATCAATGACTTACGCTTTTCGAAGCCGATTTAACGCGGAAGCCGTGATTCTTCCTGTCTCGGACAAGAATGACCTCGGTTTTCAGGAACGAATCCGGATCGGAAAATCAGCGTTTCTATTAATATGTAAGAACATTTGATCTGCATTTATCGTTAAAAATTATGAAAATTCTGCTGGCCCAGCCAAGAGGCTTCTGCGCCGGTGTTGACCGTGCGATTGCGATCGTTGAAAGAGCACTTGCAGTGCACGGCGCGCCGATTTACGTCCGCCATGAAATCGTTCACAACAAACATGTCGTCAATTCCCTGAGAGAAAAGGGTTCGATTTTTGTGAACGAAATCGACGAAGTGCCCGACGGTTCGGTCCTCGTGTTCTCTGCGCACGGCGTTCCGAAAGCCGTCGAAGAAAAAGCCAGGGCTCGCGACCTGACGATTTACGATGCGACGTGCCCCCTGGTGACTAAAGTTCATATGGAAGTCACCAAGATGCACAAGCAGGGCTACCGCATCATCATGATCGGACATGCCGGCCATCCGGAAGTGGAAGGGACGGTAGGACAGGTTGACTCGGACATCAACGTCATCGAAAAACCCGCACAGGTCTGGGATCTCGAGGTTGAGAATCCCGAGAAGGTTGCTTATGTCAGTCAGACAACGATTTCCTACGATGACGCCAAAGAGCTGATTCAGGAATTAAAGAAGCGCTTCCCCTTGGTCGCTGAACCTAAAAAAGCAGATATTTGCTACGCCACCCAGAACCGTCAGGACGCCGTCAAGGAATTAGCACGCCGCGTGGACCTCGTACTGGTAGTCGGCTCAAAGAGCAGCTCGAACTCCAATCGACTAAGAGAAGTCGCCGAAGGCGCCGGAACAAAAGCTTATCTGCTAGACGATGCCGGAGAAATTAATCCTGACTGGTTTAAAGGCATAGAAAGAGTCGGCATTACGGCAGGTGCCAGCGCCCCGGAAATCTTGGTCGACGAAATCGTCGAAAAACTCAGGACACTCGGTGCCGACGAAGTTGAAACCATGGCCGGTCAGCAGGAGGATGTGAAGTTCCCTCTGCCTAAGGGACTGTGGAAGAAAGACTTGGAGAATGCTCGTGAGAATCAAAAATAATCAGGCGATCTTGAACGCCCCGTTCGGTTCGATCCTTTTGACGTTTGCAGACGGCGATCTCATTAAATGTGAGCTGTCGGAAGCAGCCGTCGAAGAAGACCTCGGGAGCTTTGTCGGCCACAAGGCGGTCAAAGCTCTGCAATCCTATTTAAAAGGCGATATCCATGTCTTGGATAGCTGGAAGCCCAGTGAAGACGGCACGGAATTTCGCCGTCGGGTGTGGAAGGAAATCGCTAAGGTTAGAGCCGGTGACACCGTAACGTACGGTCAAATCGCCGATTCTCTCGACAGCTCTCCTCGCGCAGTCGGTTCTGCCTGCGGAGACAATCCGCTTCCGATTTTTGTCGGCTGCCATCGTGTTGTCGGGAAGAGCAATTTGGGCGGATTCGCACATTCCGCAGAGAATGTCTCAATAAAATGTTGGCTGCTCAAGCACGAACAGCAAAACATGTGAGGAGTTTGAATGAGTAAAAAAGAACATGTTTCTGCCACGCCGGCAACCATGTGGCTGAAGCAGCATAAAGTGCCTTTCGAAGACGGAATTTATGAATATGTGGAACACGGCGGCACAGCTCAGGCGGCCGCGTGTTTCGGGGTAGATGAGCATAACGTCGTAAAGACGCTCATCATGCAGGACGAGCATGAGAAACCGCTCGTTATCCTGATGCACGGTGACCGCGAAGTCTCTACCAAGAATCTGGCCCGTCAAACAAATCGTAAACACATTGAACCATGCAAGCTTGCAATCGCTGAGAAAAATTCAGGCTATCAGGTCGGCGGAACTTCCCCGTTTGGCACGAAGAAGAACATGCCGGTTTACGTCGAAAAAACGATTTTGGATTTGCCGTTCATTTACATCAACGGCGGCAGACGCGGCTATAACGTCAAGATCGATCCCAGAGTTCTCAAAGACCAATTAGGCGCAATTGAAGTGGAGTGCGCGATCGAAAAGTAGTCTTTAGAAACAAATTTTAAGCAGATATAGGAAGAGCCGAGGTTTGTGAACTCGGCTCTTTCATTAGGTGTGTAGTTTGTAAGGTTCAGCCGGAATCTTCCGGTCCCCACTAAAACTAATCGTTATCGTTCGGATGCTCTAGAGACCATCTCGGTTTAATAGAAAATCCGTCCGGTTTTTTGTTTTTCAGATCTTTAATTTCAGCTAAGTGAGCACCGGCGGCGGCCGCAATCATGGCGCCGTTATCGGTGCAAAGCGCCTGCGGCGGGAAGAAGACTTTGACGCCGCGTCTGCGGCAGGCTTCCGTCAGCCGAGTCCTAAGCTGTTTGTTCGCGCTGACGCCGCCTGCTGCAACCAGAGATTTATTTCCGGTTTTCTTCAGTGCTTTCAGGCATTTCGTGACTAGAACGTCTGTGACGGAATCGACGAAGGCGCGTGCCAAATTATTCTTAAATTCTTGAGACAGAGGTTTCGGTTCCTTGCGAACCGTGTTCATAACCGCCGTCTTGAGGCCCGAAAAGCTGAAATCCAAATTCGGCGCATGAATCAAAGGGCGCGGAAGCTCAATGGCGCCGGGTGTACCTTTCTCGGCAAGCGCAGAAACGGCCGGTCCGCCCGGGTAAGAGTATCCGAGTGCCTGTGCGGTTTTATCAAACGCTTCGCCTGCGGCATCATCCAGCGTCTCCCCGAGAAGCTCATAGTCGCCTAACGCACGAACTTCCATAATTTGGGTGTGGCCGCCCGAGACAAGCAGAGCGATGAAAGGGAACGACGGTTTGTCGTCAGCCAAGAGGGAAGAGAGAAGGTGACCTTCTAAATGATGAATGCCGACAACCGGAATATCCAACGCCAGTCCGATACCGTAAGCGACGGAATTACCGACGAGGAGTGCTCCGGCAAGTCCCGGACCTTCCGTAACAGCAACGGCATCTAAATCCTGCGGTGTCTTGCCGGCTTTTTTCATCACCTCGTTGAGCAAAGGAATAATGCGGCGAATATGGTCGCGGCTGGCAAGTTCGGGCACGACACCGCCGTACAAACGATGCATTTCGATTTGTGTGTGAAGTGCATCTGCAATAAGACCTTTGTCTGTGTCGTAGAGGGCAACACCCGTTTCGTCACAGGAAGATTCAATTCCGAGGATCAGCATTCTCTTTATCGATGAAAAATAGCTAAAGTCAAATTTTAGCCTTACTGAGCCTTGTGAGTACTGTAGTAGATATCGCGCGTCACAATGGCGAATGCGTTGTCTGCGGTCGAGCCTCCGCAGAGCTTTTCTCTGACTTCCTCACTGATTTTTACGAATTCGTCATAGGTCGGCACTTTTTCGGAAACCGCAACGCCTCTTGCATTGAGGTATTTGCGGCTCGGGCCGTCAAGCGGGAAATACTTTGTCGGGCAGACCCAATACATGCCCATGGTCAGGTTGAACTTGATGCCGTATTGGTGCTGAGTCATCTGATTAAAGAGTTCGGCGACCTTGTCGTTTTTTCCGAAGAGTCCTAAATAGAGCGTCCACAAGTTATTAATGTCTTCTGCAGCCTTGCCGTCTTTAAAGCCGAAGAACATCGAGTTTTCGTTGTTGAGCGGAGAAACGCCGCGGAAGTCCGTCGGCGCCGGTTCGTCGACCTTCAGGAAAATTTTGAAAGCCTTTGCAACTTCCGCCTTCTTTTCCTGAGAGATGTGACGGTTCATCACGCCAAAAACAGTGAAAGGATCAATGTCCGTGAGCTTTTTGTGATCGGGGCCGTGAAGGTAATTCGTTTCTTCAGGCAGTGCTGAATAAAGCCAGCTTAAGAGTTCTTCTCTGCGGTTGGAATACGCGCACAGTTTCCTTGCGGCCGCAGGATTAA
This sequence comes from Parasutterella sp., assembly GCF_057870745.1. Classification (NCBI taxonomy): domain Bacteria; kingdom Pseudomonadati; phylum Pseudomonadota; class Betaproteobacteria; order Burkholderiales; family Sutterellaceae; genus Parasutterella; species Parasutterella sp. Next base: position 44,396 of record NZ_DBMALT010000022.1, read on the forward strand.
ATTTTGTCCATGAGTAATCATTGTCCATTTTTTGAGCTCCTTCAGCAAAAGAAGAATCTATTGTGGGTCGAGATAAAAATAGGTGTTGCGTTAGGTGCTCAATTCGATCTTTTCAGCTAGGAAAATTGCCGTCTTTCCGAGGTCGCAGACTAAATAAATTGTTACTTAAATGAGATAGTTAAGGCACGGAAGTGAAAAATGCATTAGAATTGCTGACTTTCGAGTAGGGGAAGGCCTGTGCATTCCGCTTACTCAACCAAGAAACTATTTTTAAACAGTTATTTAGTTTAGGTGCTCGATGCCCACAATCCGTGTTAAAGAAAATGAACCTTTTGAAGTTGCTCTTCGTCGCTTTAAGCGTACGATCGAAAAGAGCGGTCTTTTAACTGAACTTCGCGCTCGCGAATTCTATGAAAAACCGACTGCTGAACGCAAACGCAAAAAAGCTGCCGCTATCAAGCGTCACTACAAGCGTCTTCGCAGCATGATGCTCCCGAAGAAGCTCTACTAATTCTTCAAGCACTTCAAAACAGAGGCAGTTATGAGTTTAAGAGACCAGATCACCTCTGATATGCGCGACGCGATGCGCGCTCATGACAAAGAAAAACTGAGCGCGCTTCGTATGCTTCTTTCTTCCATCAAACAGAAAGAAGTCGACGAGCAGATCACCGCAGATGATGCTGTCATTCAGCAGATCATTGCAAAACTGATCAAGCAGCGCAAAGACTCAGTTGAACAATATCTGGCCGGAAATCGTAAGGATTTGGCCGATAAAGAGTCTGCGGAAATTAAGACATTCGAAGTCTATTTGCCCGCTCAGCTTTCTGATGAAGAAATTCAGAAAATCGTTGACGAGGTTGTGACTTCCGCCGGACTCAGCGGCCCGGCTGCCATGGGCAAAGCCATGGGAATGATCAAGCCGAAAGTCGCAGGCAAAGCTGACATGGGCAGAGTTTCCGCACTGCTTAAGGCAAGACTGGCTCAGTAAGCTGGAAGATTTTATAAAAGACGTCCTGCGGGACGTCTTTTTGGTGTGCTCGGCATGAGCATTCTCTATAGGGTGAAAGTCCCGAGTCTGCCCGCTAGTGGGAAAGACTAGCGAACCCCAAGGTGTCTGCAGTGA